>QAKH01000010.1 GCA_003343885.1 Clostridiales bacterium
ACTCCTATAACAGATGACGGATATGATGTAATCCTCAATATCTGCTCACTCTGGAGAGAAGGAACTCACTTTGGTTGGGGAGCTGTAACAGGATATCCTGACATCGAACCTGCTCTCGGATACTACGACGAGGGACTTACTGAGGTTGCTGACTGGGAAATCAAGTTCATGGTTGAAAACGGTATCGACGTTCAGCATCTCTGCTGGTACTGCCCGTCCAACTCTATTAGCGAACCTATTAAGAAGTCAAACATGAACAACGCGCTGCACGATGGATTCTTCAACGCTGAATACTCCGACATGATGGATTTCACATTCATGTGGGAAAACAGCGGTGTAAACGCACAGAACCTTGAGCAGTTTGAAACATATATCTGGGATTACTGGATGGATTATTACTTCCTCGATCCGAGATTCTACACAATTGACAACAAGATAGTATTTACTGTTTGGAGCTACGGAAACTTCAAGACCGCATTCGGCGGTACAAATGAGGGATGCCTTGAAGCAATCGAGTTTATGAATAATGACGCTAAAGCTAACGGTTTTGACGGAGTTATGATATTCTTTGCTGACGGTCACGCCCAGGATGCCGGTTCATTCCGCAACATGGCTGCTATCGGCGGTACTGCATCGTACGCTTACCACTGGAATCAGGATGGTATATCTGCCGATAAGACTATAGCAAGACTTCAGAGAAATCAGGATTATGGAGAAATCCATATAGTTCCTACAGTTTCTGTCGGATTCAACAACATTGGCTGGTCCGGGGAAAGAAAGGATCTTGCTTCTCTCGAAGATCACAGAGAAGTTCTCGAATACATCAAGAACGATTACCTTACCAAAGAAACAGGCTGGAAAGCAAATACACTTATTGTTTCAACATGGAACGAATACGGTGAAGGTACTTACGTAATGCCTTGTGCAGGACTTCACGGATTCGGATACCTTGAAAATGTTGCGGAAGTAATATCCGGGGTTACGGATCATTCAAACAACATTTATCCCACAGAACAGCAGAAAGCAAGACTCGGACATCTGTATCCTGAATCCAAGACAAGTCTTGTAAAGCTTGATTATGAAGATGAAATCGGCACAATACCGCAGGCAGTTATTTACAGCGTTACCGGCGATGACATGACGGCTTCCCAGAACTATGATACTTTCTCAACAGAAAACGGAATTATCAAAGTTTCAACAAGCAAGACTGACCCGGCAATAAAGATAAATGACGATAAGATGCCTACAGACATGAACACGGAAGATGTAATAGCAATAAGAGTTTCAATAAAATCTTCTGTTGATACAACAGCTGAGATATTCTTTACAACGGATGAAAATCCTAACCTTAGCCAGGAAAACAGCTTTAATACGACTATTAATAAGTCTGATGATTTTGTAGACTACGTATTCACTACTGAGGGAAAGGCAGGTTGGATCGGCACTATATCAACTCTTCGTTTTGATATTATAAGCACCTCCGGAGATTTTGAGGTTTCTAAGATAGAATTTTTAGGATATTCCGAAGAACAGCTCCCGATAACAATCACAGTTGACAATAAGGCTTACGAGCCCCCGTTCTATCCGGTAGCAGAAGGAGACGAGGTGTATGTTGTCGCTGACGCATACAAGGGCTTCTTTAGCCTCCACAACTTCTACTATGAGTGGTCAAGATTTACAAACAAACTCTACATTCTTACTAAGAATGATCACGAAATTGAGTTCAACATCGGCAGTGATATAGCGATAGTAGACGGCGAGGAAGTAAAACTTGCAAAGGCAGTAACACTCAGAGACGGTTTGCCTGTTCTTCCGCTGTTCTTCCTTTACGACATTGCAGATCTTAGCTACACCTATGAAGGAAAGGCTATTGTAACATCTTCAATAAGCGAAGAATATCAGGAAATCATTAACAACAGAGTAGCATATCAGTACGAATTTGAAGTTCCCGGCGATATAGAAGGATTCACTCCTGCATTCTCAACACTTGTTGTGAATAATGGAACTCTTTCAGGTATGGCTATCGCAAGACCTAATGAAACTCCTGAATACGATCCTATGTTTACTCTTAAGGATTTGAACATAAACACTCTTGAGTGCAACAAGATTGTTATTGGTATGAAGCACAAGTTTGCAGATCCTGAAACAACTAAAAGCAGTATTGAAGTATTCTTTGCTACTACCACAGAAACCGGACTTTCTCAAGATAAGAGCACAAGAGCAGCTATTTCCGGAAATTCTACCGATGAATTCGTTGAATATGTTCTTGACTTCTCCGGAAACGAAAAGTGGACAGGAACAGTTACGACAATTCGTGTTGACCCGATGTCTTGCGGCGGTTCGTTCGATATTGACTACATCCGTTTTGTAATAGATGAAGAAATGGCAAAAGAAAACGAAGAACTTATAGAGCAGCAAAAGAAGGAAGAGGAAGAAAGACTTGCTAAGGGTATGATAATTGTCAACGGTGACGCTGAGGATACAGCAAATGCAACAGCTTTCTACGGCGAAGCAAACAATGCAACCGTTGAAATCTACGAAGATCCGGACAAGGGAAATGTATGGAAAGTTACTCCTGCTGCAGGCAAGGTATGGGCTTATATTCGACAGAAAACAACTTTCACCCCCGGTATGACATATAGCGTTTCGGTTGATATAAAACTCACAGGTACACTTACAGAAACAGAAGATGTAACAACTGAAATCTTCTGCAACACTATTTATACCGGCGCTGACGGTAAAACGGATCACAACTTCCATTTTACAAAAGACGGACGTATTTCAACCAATGACGGTTGGCAGACATACACGTTTGAATTCACCATTCCTGAGGATGCTGTTTTCAGAGATAAGGATTGTTTCAGTTTTTACACCAATCCTATTGGAGATGAAGGTGTAGGTTACATGCTTGATAACATTGTTATTGAAAAAGCTAACTGACAGGTGACGTAAATCTATCCATTATTAAGAAAAGGCTGCGGCAATTTGCCGCAGCCTTTTTCATTTACCTAATGCCATAAACTCTCTTGGCTTGAATTCATTAAATAAACGAAGAATATTATTATACTTATTTAATTTCATATGCTTGAAAGTCATTTAAAATCATTTGAACTTAATAGCATTTTTGCTACTCAAATTACGCTTTTTCCCCCACAATTAGGCGTCTCAAAGTTTGGGCATATAAAAAGGGCGTTGGCAACATAAACGTCTTTCTTAATAGGGAAATATTTGCAATTTCGTGCATATACAATAGATACCGCTGTTATTGCTTTCAAATTGCGCCCAATTGTAAAATTATAGTATTAAGTAATTATAATATTCCCTCGTTGAGCAAAAAATATGATAGCGCTGATACTTACATTACTATGGATTTCATTACATTCCATAAATTCAAACAAAAAAGAAGCATCTCAATGTGGATGCTTCTTTTCATATTAACTTGCCGCTTTAATAAGCAATTCTGTTTATTAAAGCTTTACTTTACAAGCTCAATTATAGCCATTTCAGCGCCGTCTCCGCGTCTGGGGCCAATCTTGAGAACTCTTGTATATCCGCCGTTTCTCTCTGCATAAGAGGGAGCGATTTCGTCAAACAGTTTGACTACTACCTCTTCCTTTGTTATAAACGCAAGAGCCTGTCTTTTAGAAGCAAGCGTATTTTTCTTGCCGAGTGTTATCATTTTATCGGTAAGCGAACGGATTTCCTTTGCTCTGTATACAGTCGTTTCAAGTCTGCCGTTTTCAAGCAGATATGTTACAAGACCTCTGAGCATGGACATTCTTATGTCGGTAGGACGTCCGAGCTTTCTTGTTCCTGGCATCTTAACTCCTCCTTCTTGAGTAGATATAGTTTCCGGCACACATCAGCCGGTACAGCATTTTCGCTTTTACAACAGCTATTGATCAGTCTTCATCCTTTTTCAAAGACAATCCGAGTGAATGAAGCTTCTGAATTACCTCTTCAAGCGATTTCTTTCCAAGGTTTCTTACTTTTATCATCTCGTCTTCTGTCTTGTTTACCAGGTCTTCGACTGTATCGATGCCGGCACGTTTCAAACAGTTGAATGAACGCACTGACATGTCAAGCTCCTCAATAGTCATCTCCAACACTTTTTCTTTTATGGTTTCCTGTCTGTCAACCATAATTTCTGCTTTCTTTGCATCGTCAGACAAGTCTATAAACAGACTGAGATGCTCATTGAGAATCTTGGCAGCTAATGATATGGCTTCTTTTGCACTGATGGTTCCGTCTGTCAGAACCTCAAGCGTTAGCTTATCGTAGTCGGTCACATTTCCTACACGTGTATTTTCTACCGTGTAATTTACCTTGTATACCGGGGTGTATATGGAGTCAACGCAAATCAGACCGATGGGAGGATTCTGCATAGCTGCCTTATTCTTTTCGCCAGACACATAGCCTCTGCCGTGTCCGAACGTTATTTCCATCTTTAAGGCTCCGCCTGCCTCCACATATGCCAAATGATGATCCTTGTTGAGTATTTCAATATCGGCGTCGCACTTTATGTCTCCTGCGGTTACTTCGCCTTCCTGCGTTGCTTCAAGCATTACCGTTTTCGGGGAATCCGTATGCAGTTTTGCGGTTACGCCTTTTATATTCAACACAATTTCCGGAACATCTTCTTTAACGTTGGGGATTACTGAGATTTCGTGTAACACGCCGTCTATTTTTACGCTCGTCGCTGCTACACCCGGAAGTGAGCTAAGCAGAACGCGGCGCAGAGAATTTCCAAGCGTGGTGCCATATCCTCTTTCCAACGGCTCTATGACAAACTTGCCGTATGATCCGTCAGACTTTAACTCTACTGTTGTTATATTCGGTCTTTCTATTTCTATCATTGCCTGAAACCTCCCCTTCTTATAACTTTTCTATACTTTACGTTCAAAAGGTTACGCTTTCTTTGAGTACCACTCTACGATAAAGTGCTCCTCAAACGGGAAGTCTATATCCTCTCTCTTAGGAAGTGTTGATACTGTTGCTGTTACATTCTGCTTATCAACGTCCAGCCATGCAGGGAACGTACGGTTGTCGAGGTTCTCTACGAGAGTCTTTATCTTTTCAGATTTACGGCTGGTATCCTTTACTGTTACAACGTCTCCTGCGCGGAGTATGATTGACGGGATATCTGCTTTCTTGCCGTTAACAAGGAAATGTCCGTGCGTAACGAGCTGTCTTGCATCTCTGCGGCTTTCGCCCATTCCCATTCTGAACACTACGTTGTCGAGTCTGCGCTCAATAAGTGTGAGCAGATTTTCACCTGCCATACCTTCCTTTGAGTCGGCAATCTTAAAGTAATTTCTGAACTGTCTTTCAGGAATACCGTAATATCTCTTAGCTTTCTGTACTTCACGAAGCTGCAAGCCATATTCGCTTACCTTCTTGCGTGCTGCGCCATGCTGTCCGGGTGCGCCTGTACGTCTGTTCATAGCGCATTTTTCGGTAAAGCAGCGTTCGCCTTTTGAAAACAGCTTTACGCCTTCTCTGCGGCACTGTCTGCAAGCAGGACCTGTATATTTAGCCATTAGTTTAATTCCTCCTTAATATTTAATCCGGGTTTAAAGTACCCTTATGCGATTTTTATTCGCCTTTATACGCGTCTTCTCTTGGGAGGACGGCATCCGTTATGCGGTATGGGAGTTACATCCTTAATTGAAACGATCTCGAGTCCTGCTGTCTGCAGAGCGCGGATAGCGGATTCTCTTCCCTGTCCCGGTCCTTTTACAAATACTTCAACGGTCTTAAGTCCGTGCTCCATAGCTGCCTTTGCTGCTGTTTCAGCTGCTGTCTGCGCTGCGTAAGGAGTAGATTTTCTTGAACCTCTGAATCCCATTTCACCTGCGGAAGCCCATGAAAGAGCATTGCCGTTTGTGTCGGTGATGGTGACAATCGTGTTATTAAAGGACGAACGGATATGTGCGGAGCCTTTTTCAATATTTTTGCGTTCGCGGCGTTTTCTGGTTACCGCTTTCTTAGCTGTTACTTTAGCCATACTTTTGTTTGTCACTCCTTCCTACGTGACTGCGTCACGCAAAAGTTTATTATTTCTTCTTATTGGCAATAGTCTTTGCGGGACCTTTGCGGGTTCTTGCATTTGTCTTGGAACGCTGTCCTCTTACAGGAAGTCCTTTGCGATGTCTTGAACCTCTGTATGAGTCGATTTCGATAAGGCGCTTGATATTCATTGCGATATCTCTGCGCAAATCACCTTCAACTGCGTATTCGTGCTCTATTGCCTCACGCAGCTTTGCAACGTCATCTTCGGAAAGATCCTTAACTCTTGTGTCAGGATTTATTCCGGTTTTTGCAAGTATTTCGTTTGAGCGGGTACGTCCGATACCGAAAATGTATGTGAGTCCTATTTCAACTCTCTTTTCTCTCGGAAGGTCTACACCTGCGATACGTGCCATTAAATTTACACCTCGTTTTCTCGTCTTTCGACGTCGTTTGCTATCAGCCTTGTCTTTGCTTATGCTTCGGATTTTCGCAGATAACCATTACGATTCCGCGTCTTTTGATTATCTTGCATTTTTCGCATATTTTCTTTACCGAAGGTTTAACTTTCATCTTAAAATCCTCCTGTTGTTTCCGAGCATCCGAAAGCTCTCGCTTACTTTGCTCTCCACGTGATTCTTCCTTTTGTAAGGTCATAGCTGGATACTTCCACCGTTACCTTATCCCCGGGCAGAATCCTTATAAAATTCATTCTCAGCTTTCCCGAAATATGCGCCGTTACGACGTGATCATTGGGAAGCTTTACCAAGAATGTGGCGTTGGGCAGAGCTTCTGTCACTACGCCTTCAAATTCTATTACATCATCTTTGGACAAATTCTATCCCTCCAAATTTACCTGTACTTTTCTATCAGCTTACGCAATTCTTTGTCAGAAGTAACATCAGCTTTGCTGTTTCCGCCGCATACCGTTTCAAGGTGGTCTGCTGATTTTAGTTTGGGGCGGCTGAGAGGTCTGTTACTCCCATCGCACACCAGCACAAATTCTTTTGTTCCTTTCATGACAAATCCTACCACGGCAAAAAGTTTGCCGCGTGTTCTGCCCGTTCTTGAGCGAACTACGGTTCCTATTCCGTGTTCGTGGCAAAATAGCGATTGCGCGCACTTCAGTTTTCTTGTACGTTCAAAACTCATAAAACCGTTAACAGCTCAGCGCCGTTTTGCGTGATGAGTATTGTGTTCTCATAATGAGCCGACAGCTTTCCGTCGTCGGTAACTACTGTCCAATCATTATCAAGAACCGACACGTCAGCTTTTCCGGCATTAACCATTGGCTCTACTGCCAATGTCATACCCTCATAAAGCCTTGTGCCTCTTCCGGCTCTGCCGTAGTTCGGAACCTCCGGATCTTCGTGGAGATGAGCTCCTACTCCGTGTCCGACAAACTCCTTAACAACGGTGAATCCGGCGTTTTCAACATATTCCTGTATAGCATGGGAAATATCTCCCAGTCTATGCTGTGTGTCCGCATATTTAATACCTTCAAAGAAGCTTTCACGGGTTATTTTCTCAAGCCGGATAGCTTCTTCAGACACATTTCCGCAGAAATACGTTCTTGCGGCGTCGCCGTGGAAACCCTTATAGCACGCTCCTACGTCGATTTTTACTATGTCGCCTTCGACGAGCAGTCTCTTTCCGGGTATTCCATGAATAACCTCATCGTTAACACTTATGCAGGCACTTGCAGGGAAGCCGTTATAATGGAGAAACGACGGTTTTGCATTATGCGACTCGATATACTTGTGTATTTCGGAATCGATATGCAGCAGTGTTACTCCGGGCTTTACCAGCTCCCTTGCCAGCTCCAGCGCACCGGCTGTAATTTTACCGGCTTCACGCATAAGCGCTATTTCATCGCTGTTTTTAATTTTTATCATTGAAATCAGTCCTCAATTCCGAGAGCCTCGGCTGTCAGAGCGGTTGTATCTTTCAGTTCTTTCTGTCCGATAACCGTTTTGAGAACACCCTTCTTCTCATAGAAATCTTTAAGTGGTTCAGTTTCTTTGTGGTAAACTTCAAGTCTGTTCTTGACAACGTCGGGATCGTCGTCCTTACGGATGGTAAGTTCGCCTCCGCAGCTGTCGCATATATTTTCACTCTTGGGGGGATTAAATACTACATGATAAGTTGCACCGCATTTCGGGCAGGTTCTTCTGCCGCTCATACGGGTTACTATATCATCGTCCGACACCTCGATATTAAGAACAACGTCTATCTTTACGCCCATGTTCTCAAGTGCCTGCGCCTGCGGAATTGTACGAGGAAAACCATCCAGTATAAAACCGTTTTTACAGTCGCTTTCATCGAGTCTGTCTTTTATAATTCCGATGACCACGTCGTCCGGAACAAGCTTGCCGGCTTCGATATATTTCTTTGCCGACTCGCCCATCTCGGTAGCGTTCTTTATTGCTTCACGTATGATATTTCCGGTCGATATGGTCGGAATATTAAGTCTTTTGCTGACTATCTCAGCCTGTGTGCCTTTGCCGGCACCCGGCGCGCCGAAAAATATTATATTCATAATATCTCCTTACTGCAATTTCCTCTTAATCCTATCGGATTATTCAAGGAATCCCTTGTAGTGGCGCATGGTCATCTGCGCCTCGATCTCTCTTGTGGTTTCGATGACAACACTTACAAGAATCAACAGTGATGATCCTCCGAAAGCAAGGTTGGTGAACTTTTCGCCTGCAAATCCGAGCAAGAGCGGCAAGCAAGCAACCAATCCGAGGAATATAGCGCCTATAAGCGTTACTCTTCCGAGAATCTTTGAAATATAATCTGTTGTCGGCTTTCCGGGACGAATACCCATGATAAATCCGCCGTTTTTCTTAAGATTATTTGCAACTTCTACCGGATTAAAGGAAATCGCGAGGTAGAAATACGCAAATGCTATTATAAGAACGAAGTAGATTATCAAGTAAGCCGGGGACTGCATTGAGAAAAACTCAACAATGTGATACCAAACGCCTTCAGTACTCTTTGGAGGGAATATTGCTGCGATTGTCGTTGGAATAGCTGCAATCGAGCTTGCGAAAATAATAGGCATAACGCCGCTCATGTTAAGCTTTATCGGCAAAAACGTGCTTTGTCCGCCATACATTTTTCTTCCCACCTGGCGCTTTGCATACTGAACGGGAAGTCTGCGCTCCGCATTTGTCACGTGTACAATGAAAAGTACCATTGCAAGCGTAATCAGAACGAACAGAATGAATATATGCAATCCGTTTGCCCATGCGGTTGTAACCATTGACGGGAAAGATGCTGCAATGTTTACGAAAAGGATAATGGAAATACCATTTCCAATTCCGTGCTCATTGATCTTTTCCGCTAACCACATGATAATTGATGCACCTGCACAGTAGCACGCAACGATTACTGTTTTTTCAAATAAACCGTCTCTTCCGGGAATTATCCAACCGAGGCTGCTTATAAAAGCACAGTATCCAATACTTGTTAAAAGTGCAAGAGCTACTGTTGCATAGCGAGTGATTTGAGTCAGCTTTTTCCTTCCTTCTTCGCCTTCCTTTGCCATTCTTTCAAGCGCCGGAATTGCTATGGTCAAAAGCTGTATAACGATGGATGCTGTAATATAGGGTGAGATAGAGAGTGCGAATAAAGTTGCTTTAGAGAAAGTTTCGCCGGAAATAATATTGAAATACTGGAACAATCCCTGCAAACCACCAGAGCTTACGCCCGACTGTGCCAGGTCCGCATATACGAACGGAACCGGGATTACCGAACCGATTCTGAAAAGCACAAGAATTATCAGAGTGAATATCATGCGCTTTCTCAAATCCGCTATTTTCCATGCGTTCTTAAATGTCTGCAGCACTTTAGATCACCTCGGCCTTTCCGCCTGCGGCCTCTATCTTCTCCTTTGCTGATGCTGAGAATATTGCTGCCTTAACGGTAAGTTTCTTAGTTATTTCGCCTCTTCCAAGCACCTTAAGTCCGTTAAGTTCCTTACGGATTATTCCTCTTTCAACAAGCACATCCAGAGATACTGCATCTCCGTCGTTGAATATGCTGTCAAGTGTTTCAAGATTGATTATTGCGTATTCCTTCTTGAAGAGACTGTTGGTGAAGCCCCTCTTGGGAAGTCTTCTCGCAAGCGGTATCTGACCGCCTTCGAATCCGGGTCTTACTCCACCGCCGGTTCTCGCGTTCTGTCCTTTGTGACCGCGTCCTGCGGTTTTACCGTTTCCGGAACCTGTTCCGCGGCCTTTTCTCCATGCATCCTTTGATGCGCCGGCTGCGGGTGAAAGTTCGTGAAGCTTCATGCTTAGCCCTCCTTTACTGTTATCAGGTGAGAGATTGCGTTTATCTTGCCTTTTGTGGCATCGTTATTTTCCTGAACGGTTACATCGCCTATTTTGCGTAAGCCCAAAGAGTTAGCAGTGGCGATCTGATTCTTCTTGCAGCCTATCAGGCTCTTTGCAAGTGTTATCGTTACTTTTGACATCACCGTTTCCTCCTTAGCCTACTATTTCTTCTACGGACTTACCTCTCATCTTAGCAACTGCTTCTGCTGTTCTAAGGTTCTTAAGTCCTTCAAATGTTGCTTTTACAACATTTATCTTATTGTTTGATCTGAGGCACTTAGCACGGATATCCTTTATTCCAGCCATTTCAACGACTGAACGTACTGTTCCGCCGGCGATAATACCGGTACCTTCGGAAGCCGGCTTGAGGAGTACTCTTGCTGCTCCGAACTCTCCGATTATATCATGCGGAATACTGGTATTCTTTACTGATACCTCGATCATATTCTTCTTTGCGTCTTCTATTGCTTTTCTTATTGCCTCAGGTACTTCGGCTGATTTTCCGATACCGTAGCCAACGTGTCCGTTGTGATCTCCTACTACAACGACTGCGGCGAATCTCATGATACGTCCGCCCTTTACGGTCTTGGATACGCGTCGGGTTTCAATTACCGTTTCCTGGAGGTCAAGTGTTGCCGGATCTATCTTGAATGCCATATTATCCCTCCTACTTATTAGAACTTCAAGCCTGCTTCACGAGCAGCTTCAGCAAGTTCCTTTACGCGTCCGTGGTATATATAACCGCCTCTGTCAAATACGACTTCGGTGATTCCCTTTTCGGCTGCTCTCTTTGCAACAAGTTCGCCGACCTTCTTTGCTGCTTCCTTGTTTCCGCCGTACACGCCGAAATCCTTTTCAACGCTTGATGCGCTTACTATTGTCTTTCCGCATGTATCATCTATCACCTGAGCGTATATATTTGCCAATGAACGGAATACACACAAACGGGGACGGGACGCAGTACCGCTTATCTTGGCACGTACTCTTGCATGTCTTTTCTTACGCTGCATATTGCTGTCTTTTCTTGATACCATTTATTAACTGCACTCCCTTCCTATTATTTACCGGCTTTTCCGGCCTTACGTCTGATTCTTTCATCAGAATACTTGATTCCTTTGCCCAGATAGGGTTCCGGAGGACGTTTGCTGCGTATCTCGGCTGCAATTTGTCCAACCTTCTGCTTATCAGCTCCGGTTACAATTACAGTATTAGCATCCGGTACTTCAAAAGTAATTCCTTCCTGTTCATCAACTATTACCTGGTGTGAATAACCAATGTTGAGAACAAGCTGCTTTCCCTGCTTTGCCGCACGATAACCTACGCCATTGATTTCCAGCTTCTTGCTGAATCCGTTTGTTACGCCCTCTACCATATTCGCGATTATTGCACGGGTAAGACCATGAAGTGCTTTATGCTCTTTTTCCTCGCTGGGACGTTCTACCGTCAGCACACCGTTTTCTACCGTTATTTTCATATCCGGATTAAACTGCTGTGCCAAAGTTCCTTTAGGTCCTTTTACGGTGACGCTATTGAGCGCGTCTACTTTTACGTCAACACCGGCAGGAAGAGTAACAGGCATTCTACCTATTCTTGACATAATGTTTCTCCTTCCGTTTTGCGCGTTTTTCCTGTATGCGTCTGCAACGCCTTACAGAGCGCGCCTTAATTTATGAAGCAATTACCAAACGTATGCGAGAACTTCGCCGCCGACGTTGTTTGCCTTAGCTTTTTTATCGGTCATGATTCCCTTTGACGTGGATATGATGGCGATTCCGAGGCCCTTCATTACTGAAGGCATATCCTCGCAGCTTGTGTAAATTCTAAGTCCGGGCTTTGATACTCTGCGAAGACCCTGTATTACCTTGGTCTTGTTTGCTCCGTACTTTAACGTTACACGGATAACGCCCTGTTTTCCGTCTTCTATGACCTGATATCCGTTTATATATCCCTCTTCCTGGAGTATTTCAGCGATTGCCTTCTTCACTCCGGATGCCGGGATGTCAACCGTTTCGTGCTTTGACGAATTGGCATTGCGTATACGCGTGAGCATATCTGCAATTACATCTGTAATCTGCATATATTGTGACCTCCTTACTTAATGATAAAAATCTTTCGATTACTATTACCAGCTTGCTTTCTTTACTCCGGGGATCTGTCCTTTGTACGCAAGCTCTCTGAAGCAGATACGGCATATGCCGTATTTGCGAAGATAAGCATGGGGACGGCCGCAAATCTTACATCTGTTATATTCACGAGTAGAGAACTTTTGTTTTCTCTGCTGCTTTAATATCATAGCTTTCTTTGCCATTTCTTCTACCTACCCCTCTGTTACTTTGCGAACGGAGCGCCCATGAGAGTGAGCAATTCTCTTGCGTGTTCGTCGTTGGTTGCCGTGGTTACGAATACAATATCCATTCCGCGGATTTTCTCAATTTTATCGTATTCAATTTCAGGGAATATAAGCTGTTCCTTTATACCCAGCGAATAGTTTCCTCTTCCGTCGAACGCATTCGGGTTTATACCCTTGAAGTCGCGCACACGGGGAAGAGCGAGGTTAAAGAAGCGGTCCATAAACTCATACATCTTTTCACCTCTGAGTGTTACTTTCGCGCCGATTTTCATTCCCTGACGGATTTTAAAGTTAGCAACCGACTTTCTGGCGTAGGTTGGCACTGCTTTCTGTCCGCTGATTGTTTCGAGATCTGCAATGATATTATCGATAACCTTTGCGTTATCTTTTGCGTCTCCCGCACCGATGTTCAATATGATTTTTTCAATCTTAGGTATCTGCATCGGGCTTTTGTATTCGAATTTCTTCATAAGAGCGGGAGCAACTTCGTTTTTATAATAATCTCTCAGTCTTGACATCGTTATCTCCTCCCGTCATTAAAGAATTTCGCCGCATTTTGCGCAAACTCTTACTTTTTTTCCGTCTTCGAGCACTTTATGAGCTACTCTTACACCTTTTCCGCACTTTGCGCAGAAGATGTTTGCCTTGCACGCGTAGAAAGCTCCTTCAACCTTAAGGATTCCGCCTTCTTCGCCCTGTTTTCTCGGACGTACGTGCTTGCTCACGATATTCACGCCCTCAACGATTATCTTACCTTCTTTGGGAGATACCTCGAGCACTTTTCCTTTTTTGCCCTTATCGTCGCCGGAGTTGATTATTACTATATCGTCCTTGCGAACTGCGAGCTTCTTATTTTCTGCCATATTTCTTTCCTCCCTTAAAGTACTTCGGGTGCGAGGGAGAGAATCTTGAGGTATTCTTTCTCACGAAGCTCTCTTGCCACCGGCCCGAAAATACGTGTACCTTTCGGGTTCTTGTCTGCGTTTATTATTACTGCCGCATTCTCGTCGAATCTTATATAGCTGCCGTCTGCTCTGCGAAGGCTCTTTACCGTACGCACAACAACTGCCTTTACTACATCGCCCTTCTTGACAACGCCGCCGGGTGTTGCCTTTTTAACCGAGCAAACCACTACGTCGCCTATACGAGCGTATCTTCTGCCTGTTCCTCCAAGAACGCGGATGCACATAAGTTCCTTGGCGCCTGTATTGTCGGCAACCTTCATGAACGATTGCTGTTGAATCATGCTATGTGACCTCCTTGACTGTATCTTAGATACGTTTCATATTTCTTGCTTATTTTGCCTTTTCGATTATTCTTACAAGACGCCATCTCTTATCCTTGGACAAAGGTCTTGTTTCCATTATTTCCACTTTGTCGCCGATGCCGCACTCGTTGTTCTCGTCATGTGCCTTGAACTTAACGGTTCTCTTGATGACTTTTTTGTAAAGCGGGTGTTTTACGCTGTCCTTGATGGAAACAACGATGGTTTTATCCATTTTATCGCTGGAAACAATTCCTACTCTGGTTTTTCTGAGATTTCTTTCTTCCATTTCCTATTGCTCCTTTCCCGCTTACGCTTTTTTTTCTGTCATCACCGTTAATATTTTGGCGATGTTCTTCTTTGTTTCTACGATTTTCTGAGGATTGTCGAGCTGGTGTATTGCGTGCTGAAAACGCAGATTAAAGAGCTCTGCTTTCTGCTCCTTCAGAAGTTCGGTAAGCTGTTCGGAGGTTTTTTCTCTGATTTCTGTGATTTTCATATCGCTTACGCCTCCATTCCATCTTCTTTTTTCACAAACTTACACTTAAGCGGAAGCTTGTGAGAAGCAAGACGCATTGCCTCGCGAGCCTGTTCCTCGGTAACTCCGTCCATTTCAAAAAGGACTCTGCCGGGCTTTACTACTGCTACCCAGTACTCCGGTGAACCTTTACCGGAACCCATTCGGGTTTCAGCCGGCTTTTCGGTTACGGGCTTATCCGGGAATATCTTTATCCATACCTGACCGCCACGCTTTACGTAACGTGTCATTGCAATACGGGCTGCTTCTATCTGATTGCTTGTTATCCAAGCCGGTTCTGTTGCCTGAAGACCAAAGGTTCCGTTTGATACGGTATTACCTCTTGTCGCAACACCCTTCATGCGGCCTCTCTGTACTCTTCTGTACTTTACTCTTTTCGGCATTAACATGATTATCTTGCTCCTCCTTCTGCCTTAGAAGGCGCTTTGTTGTTTCTTCTTGCGGTCTTGGCAGCGTTTGCAAGAACTTCACCTTTGTATATCCATACCTTTACGCCGATTTTGCCGTATGTGGTATCTGCCTCCCAGAAACCGTACTCGATATCTGCACGGATTGTCTGAAGCGGAATAGTACCTTCGTGATAATGTTCGGTTCTTGCGATTTCAGCTCCGTTAAGACGTCCGGAAAGCTGAATCTTGATACCCTTTGCGCCAAGGCGCATTGTTCTGCCGATTGCCTGTTTCATAGCGCGGCGGAACGCAATTCTTCTTTCGAGCTGATTTGCAACTGACTCTGCAACGAGCTGTGCGTTGAGATCAGGCTGCTTAACTTCTACTACATTTACAAGTGACGGCATTCCGGTGAATGCTTCGATTTCGCCCTTGAGCTTGTCTATTTCTGCTCCCTGCTTTCCGATTATCATACCGGGCTTTGCGCAGTGAACAAATACCTTTACTCTTTTTCCGTCACGCTCTATTTCAATTTTGGGAACTCCGGCACCCTGAAGCTTTTTCTTCAGCCATGTTCTGAGTTTATAGTCCGCAACGAGAGTATCTCCGAATACTTCGTCTTTTGTGAACCATCTTGAATCCCAGTCTTTTATTACGCCTACACGCAAGCCGTGAGGATTAACTTTTTGACCCATACTTCGTAATAAGCCTCCTTCAATGAATTTCACCCGTCAATTCTTTTCATCTGATCGCGGGAATTTTTTACTTTTTCGCCGGAAAATTATTCTTTTTCCTTTACCGCGATAGTGATGTGAGAGCTTCTCTTAAGAATTCTGTACGCTCTGCCTTTATCACGGGGCATAATTCTTTTTGCTGTTCTGCCGGGAGTTGCAAAGCACTGTGACACATACAGCTTGGAAACGTCCATGCTGTTATTGTTTTCTGCGTTTGCAACTGCTGATTTAAGCAGCTTGGCAACGGGTTCGCTTGCAGCTTTTCTTGTATTGGCAAGAATACCTGCCGCTGTGGCTACGTCCTTATTTCTTATAAGATCAAGAACAATTGAAACCTTACGCGGTGATATTCTGAGATCGTATAAATACGCTTTAGCTTCCATTATGAGTTTTGCCTCCTTTCACAAATCGTTCGCCGCTTTCGCGGTAAAACACAATGTGTATGCAAGTTTACTTATTGGTATTAGTTGTCTTGGAACCGGAATGTCCCTTGAAGGTTCTTGTGGGCGCAAACTCTCCGAGCTTATGTCCTACCATATCTTCCGTAACATATACCGGCACATGTTTTCTGCCGTCATGAACGGCTATTGTATGTCCCACGAACTGCGGGAATATTGTGGAAGCTCTCGACCATGTCTTAAGGACTCTCTTTTCGCCCTTTTCGTTCATCTCGCTTATTCTCGCGAAGAGCTTTGCTTCGACGAACGGTCCCTTTTTAACGCTTCTGCTCAACTTTATGCCTCCTTTACGGTTTACTTATCGTTTCTTCTCTTTACGATGAACTTATTTGTACGAGCTTTCTTATCTCTCGTCTTATAACCCATTGTAGGTTTACCCCACGGAGTAACAGGAGAAGGACGTCCGATCGGGCTCTTGCCTTCACCACCGCCATGCGGGTGATCGCACGGGTTCATGACTGAACCTCTTACTGTAGGTCTTACGCCCATGTGTCTCTTTTTACCTGCTTTACCGAGATTGATATTTTCATGCTCGATATTGCCTACCTGACCGATTGTCGCCTTGCAGTCAAGTCTTATAAGCCTTACTTCTCCGGAAGGAAGTCTTACCTGAGAAACACCGTTTTCCTTAGCCATAAGCTGAGCGGCTGTTCCGGCGCTGCGAACGAGCTGTCCGCCTTTTCCGGGATAAAGTTCAATGTTGTGAATAAAGGTACCAACCGGAATTTCGCTGATGGGGAGCACGTTTCCGGGCTTTATGTCGGCCTTTGCGCTGTTGAGCACTACGTCGCCTACTTTAAGTCCCACCGGAGCGATGCTGTATGTCTTTTCACCGGTTTCATACTGCATAAGAGCGATATACGCTGTTCTGTTAGGATCGTATTCTATTGCAAGCACAGTTGCGGGAACGTCCTGAATGTTCTTGCGGAAGTCCATGATTCTGTACTTGATTCTGTTTCCGCCGCCGTGATGGCGTACGGTTATTTTACCTGTATTATTACGTCCGGCATGTTTCTTGAGAACGGTTACCAGGCTTCTTTCGGGTGTCTTCTTGGTTATTTCGTCAAAACCCGGAACGGTCATCTGTCTTCTCGCCGGAGTAGTAGGTTTAAATGTTTTTACTGCCATAATTACTCCTTTTCCCGGCATCCCGGAAAGACTTCCTTCGGATACCGTAGTTTTTTACCAACTCTGATTACATCATGCTGTCGAAGAACTCAATTGTCTTTGACGTTTCCTTGAGCGTAACGATAGCTTTTTTCCATTCGGAAGTTTTGCCGAGATGATAACCGACTCTCTTGTTTTTGCTCTTTACGCTTATGGTGTTGACTTTATCTACCTCTACCTTGAATATCTCCTCTATCGCCTTCTTGATATCAATCTTGTTGGCGTCGGAAGCTACTTCAAAGGTATACTTTTTATCTGCGAGTCTTGACATGCTTGCTTCTGTGATAATCGGACGGATTATTACGTCATGTGCACTTTTCATTATGCGTATACCTCCTCGATTACTTTTACGGCATCGCTTGCAACGACGAACATATCGCAGTTGAGTATGTCGTATACGTTAAGCGTACCGGGAGTTGCAGTCTTTACACCGGGGATATTTGCTGCGGAGCCTATCACAAACTTGTCGTTTGAAGCTGTTACTATGAGCGCTTTCTTTTCAGCGCCGATAGCCTTGAGCATATTAACGATAGTTTTTGTCTTATAGGTGTCCATTGCAAGATTATCAATTACTGCAATCTCGTTGTCTACAACTTTGGAGCTAAGAGCCGACTTCATAGCCAGTCTCTTTACCTTCTTGTTGATTGTTACTCTCCAGCTGCGGGGCTTCGGTCCGAGAGCGATACCGCCGTGTGTCCACTGCGGAGAACGGGTTGAACCCTGTCTTGCACGACCGGTTCCTTTTTGTCTCCACGGCTTGATTCCGCCGCCGGATACTTCAGCGCGGGTCTTCGTGGACTGTGTGCCCTGTCTCTGATTTAAAAGATAGGCTCTGACAACGCTGTGGAGGACGGGTTCATTTACTTCGCAGCCGAATACTTCAGCCTTGAGTTCAATTTCGCCCTTCTTGTTGCCTGCCATATCGAATAATGCAACGTTCGGCATTTGTATTCCTCCTTCGCTTACTTAACGGTTGAGCGGATAAACACTATACCGCCGCGAGGTCCGGGAACCGCACCCTTTACTGCGATAAGGTTTTTCTCAACATCGATTTTTACTACATTAAGGTTGAGCATGGTAACCTGCTCGTTACCGTACTGACCTGCCATCTTCTTATTCTTGAAGATTCTGGAAGGTGTTGAGTTAGCACCCATTGATCCAGCCTGACGATGTACAGGACCTGTACCGTGAGTCATTCTCAGTCTGTGGCATCCCCAACGCTTGATTACGCCGGAAAAACCGTGACCCTTTGTGATACCGGTAATGTCCACGTTCTCGCCTGCTGCGAACACGTCAGCCTTAACTTCGTCTCCTACGTTCATGCTTTCGGCATCGTCAAGACGAAATTCCTTGAGGTGTTTCTTGAGTGTCACTCCTGCTTTTGCGAAGTGTCCCTTAGCGGGCTTTGTCAGCTTTCTCTCGGCGATATCCGAGAAACCGAGCTGTACGGCGCTGTAACCGTCTTTTTCAACGGTCTTCTTCTGTACGACTACGCAGGGACCTGCTTCAATGACGGTTACGGGTATTACATTTCCGTTTTCGTCAAAAATCTGAGTCATACCGAGCTTTTTGCCGATTATACCTTTTTTCATGTTTCTTCCTCCTTAGGTTATTGGTTGGCCGTGTAAATTTCCGTTTGCTCTGCTTTCGCAGAGAGTCGGACGGTCAACATGACCTTCTATGGTCTCATATTAACTGCACGGTATAAATGCAAGTTATAATACGATTTCGGATTCAACTCCGGCAGGGAGTTCAATGTCGACAAGCGCTTCAATCGCCTTCTGGGACGGTTTGAGGATGTCGATGAGTCTCTTGTGCGTACGGAATTCGAACTGCTCACGGCTGTCCTTATACTTGTGAACTGCACGGAGAATTGTTACGATTTCCTTATCGGTCGGGAGCGGTATAGGACCGGACACCTTGGCGCCGTTGCGCTTTGCCGCTTCAACGATTTTCTCAGCTGCCTGATCGATAAGTGTGTGATCGTACGACTTGAGTCTGATTCTGATTTTTTCCTTTGCTGCCATTTTTTCTGCCTCCTTTAAAATTTTTTCCCTCAACATCAAGGGGCTTGATCCGCCCTCTATTATATTGAAGGACGTTTTAAAATGCGGCACAGTGAAAGCTGAACACGTATCCGGGTGTTTCCTTGTTTTCCCGAATAAAAAACCCGATTCGGCCTCTTTTCGAGGTCAACTCGGGCAGCATATCATTTCTTACTTTACCGAAAAGTCCGCAAGAAACCCTTCGGCACACTCCGCATGGCCTTCCGATACTCAGTATCGGCGGTTCCATGACCGTTGTCTAAGAAAAATGCACCACAAACGCCGGATACTCGCTTTGCTCTCGCAAAGCACGGCGGTCTCGGAAACGCACCCGCTTGAAGGAACGCCCCAAACCCGCACCACTGCGTTTTGGTTCAGTATTCGCTGTCGCCCGTTTATCGGACATACTCCACGGAAATTCCCGGCATTTCTGCCGCAACCTCCCGCTTCATCGCACATCAAGCTTGTATATTCTATCATTATATTCCGTTTTTTGCAAGGCATTTTTAACAGAAAAATGTAACTTTTATATGAACAATCCTGGTTTTATTTTTGTATGCGCTGACACTGGCAAAAACGGAGTTTTTAGATTATTTAGATTATAAAAAAGCTAAAAATCACTGACGACAGTTTTTTAAAAACTTTCAATACGGGTTTCAAATACGGGCAGCGCCGCTATCTCTTGCGGCTTTTGCCACAGCAGACGCAACAGCGTCCTTTACCCTCGGATCAAATGCTTTCGGAAGAATGTAATCATCGGCAAGCTCGTCGTCGCTTATAAGTCCTGCAAGCGCGTACGCTGCTGCGATTTTCATTTCTTCATTTATGTCTGACGCTCTCACATCAAGAGCTCCTCTGAAAATTCCCGGGAAGGCAAGCACATTGTTAATCTGGTTGGGGAAATCGCTTCTGCCGGTACCGACAATTCTTGCGCCGGCTTTTTTAGCGATGTCCGGAAGAATTTCCGGTTCGGGATTAGCCATGGCGAAAATAACGGCGTCACGATTCATGCTCTTAACCATTTCTTCGTCAACAAGCTTAGGTCTTGAGAGTCCGAAAAACACATCTGCGCCCTTTATTATCTCTCTTAAGCTTCCTTTAAGGTGTTCTGGGTTGCTGATTTTAGCAAGCAGCTCATGTTCCGAATGCATCTGCGGCTCGCCGTCGCATATAGCGCCGTTTTTATCACAGAAAATAAGATTTTTTACGCCGTAGGAAAGCATAAGCCTTCCTATTGCACATCCGGCGGCTCCGGCTCCGTTTATGACAACCTTTATTTCGTCAAGTTTTTTGCCGGTAAGCTTAAGGGAATTGATGAGCGCCGCAAGTGCGATAACTGCCGTACCGTGCTGGTCGTCGTGGAAAATCGGGATGTCGGATTTTTCTTTAAGCTTGCGTTCTATTTCAAAGCATCTCGGAGCGGCAATATCTTCAAGATTTACTCCGCCGAAACTACCGGCAAGCAACAGCACCGTATTTACTATTGTATCAACGTCCTTTGAACGGATACAGAGCGGGATTGCGTCAATATCACCGTACTCTTTAAACAGCAGGCATTTTCCTTCCATTACCGGCATACCTGCCTCAGGCCCTATATCTCCGAGACCTAAAACTGCGCTTCCGTCTGTTACGACCGCTACGGTGTTCCAGCGGCGTGTAAGCTCGTACGACTTGTTAACGTCCTCTTTGATAGCAAGGCAAGGCTCCGCAACTCCCGGTGTATATGCAAGTGAAAGCGCTTCCGCAGTATCTGCCTTGACATTTGCTTTTATGGAAATCTTACCCTTCCATTCGTAGTGCTTTTTCAAAGATTCTTTTCTGATATCCATTCAATTTACCTTCTGTCCGCTTTTGAGTATTTATGAGTAATTTAACAGAAATATAATAACAGATTTTTTTGAGCAAGTCAAGACACAGCTCAAAATAGTCTGCGGCAAAATTCAAAAATCTTCATTATTTATTATATTATATATTTCAGCTTTTCAAAATTGTTTTATTTACATAAAAGACATATACGTCTAAAAAAAAGTTAACCATTGCAGAATGATAACGTATTAAAATACTCTTTGAGTTTGAAATTTATTGTGAAATTCTTCAACATATAAAAGTTGTTTTGCGGAAAAATCCACTGAAAGGAATGGAAAACATGGAAAAGAAATTTAAAAGAATCGGAGTACTTACTTCCGGCGGTGACGCACCGGGTATGAACGCTGCCATAAGAGCGGTTGTCAGAAGCGCTTCTTACAAAGGCATAGAAGTAATGGGTATATATTGCGGATACAAGGGACTGCTTGAGAATGATATGAAGCTGCTCACTCAAAGAGACGTTTCAAACATAATAAATCACGGCGGAACCATGCTTTACTCCAACAGATGCGACAAGTTCAAAACGCAAGAAGGACTTGCAATAGCAGTTGAAAACTGCCGCCGCAACGGCATTGACGGCATTGTCACAATCGGCGGTGACGGTACTTTCAGAGGAGCAACAGACCTTTCAAGACTCGGCATACCCTGCATAGGAATTCCCGGAACAATTGACAGGGATATTTCCGCAACCGAATATACTATCGGTTACGACACGGCAAAAAATACCGTTATCGAGATGGTTGACAGACTCCGTGACACCTGTGAGTCTCACGCAAGATGCAACGTTGTTGAGGTAATGGGAAGAAATGCCGGATATATCGCTCTCGATTGCGGAATTGCCGTCGGAGCTGTGGGTATAGCTATAAAGGAAATAGAGTTCGACAAGAAAGAGCTCATTGACAGAATAAGTGCGCTTTCAAAGACCGGGAAGAGAAACTTTATAGTTATTGCATCCGAAGGTCTTGGCGCAACTCACACAGAGGAGCTCGCCGTTGACATAGAAAAATCGACCGGTATAGAAACAAGATTTGCTCGTCTTGCGCATGTACAGCGCGGCGGATGTCCGACCTGTATGGACAGAGTTGTGGCAACTATGATGGGTGACAAGGCAGTAGATCTTCTTCTTGACGGAAAATATAATCTTGTTGTTTGCTACAACAATGCGAAAGTTTGCGCTGTTGAAATGGAATATGCTTTCGAGCTTGACCGCATAGTAAAGGGCAAGGCAACACAAGAAGAGATTGCTGCACTTGATCCTGCTGACCGTGAAAAGATGCTTGCTGAAGCCAAGAGACTCAAAGATGAAATGCAGGATATGTATGAAATAGCGAAGATAATGGCAAGATAAACAATTTGATATTTTAGGGGTGTGATTATTCACACCCTTTTTTGTTATCACTAATATCGGAACATTTCATGCAAATTGTTATCCACTTAATATTTAATGCACACCTTAAAATTTTACTATAACCAAATAAAAATTTTGGTTTTAGCCGGAATCTAAAAGGAATGAAAAAGTTAATAAAATCGGGAAAAAGTTATAGACATACAGCATTACGAATGGTAAAATTTATATGATAACATAACGATATTATGTATCGAAAGGAAGAAACGCTCATGGAAAAACTTTACCGACTGATAAAAAACGGAATGGACTTGTCATACTATGTCGCAACGCCGGAAAATTATGATAAAAGTAAGAAATACCCGCTTATCGTAGCTCTTCACGGTGCCGGAACGTACGGAGAAAACCCGGAGGTACTGCTCGGCAATCCTGAATATACCGGTTACCTGAAATTCAAGCCGCAGGCAATCCTGCTTATGCCGCACAGCCGCTTTGAACCCTGGAGCACCCAATGTGCAAACTTAAAGCATGTTATCGACCTGGTGTGCGAAAGCTACAATGTGGATACACTGCGCATTTCCATATGCGGCGCAAGCATGGGCGGATACGGCACGTGGGACATGATAATGTCATACCCTGATTTTTTTGCGGCGGCAGCTCCCATATGCGGAGGCGGAATGAGATGGAGAAGCGACCGTGTTGCCGACATGCCCATTTGGGTTTATCACGGCGACAAAGATGATGTCGTCCTGCCTGAGCGCTCTATCGAAATATACGAGCATTTAAAGAAAGTAAATCCCGAAAACAGCGAGCTTCATCTGACAATATGCGAAAACACGGGGCATAATTCGTGGGAAAAGGCGTACCTTGAAGACAACGTTTACGGCTGGCTCATTTCCCACAGCAGAAAAAGCTTTTCTGTTTATGCCGCAGGACCCGTTGCGGGCGGCGGAATAAGCCGTTTCAAACTTAAAAACGGAATTCTTACCCATGAAGAAACCTATGGCGATGAGGGCGTCATGTATATGACGATAAAAAACGGAAAGCTTTTCGCCCTTGCAAACGAGCCGCTTGGGAAACGTGAAGGCGGCGTGTTCAAATATGACATACACCAGTCAAGGCTCGTGAACCGCAGCGCCATATTCCCAACATTCGGAAAAGCTACCTGCCATCTTGCTGTTGACGACGATGAAAACATTTACATTGCAAATTACCTCACCGGAAATATTGCCAAGGTCAACATGCAAAGCGGCACCACCTTATGTGCGTACCACCGCGGCGAGAGCATAAACAAGCCTCGTCAGGACAAACAGCACACGCACCATATAGCCATAACTCCCGACAAGCGTGCTTTTACTGTCTGCGACCTGGGAACCGACACAATCCACGTATATGATTTTAATCTGTGTGAGATTTCGCGGGCATCCGCCGACTTGGCCTCCGGTCCCAGACATATCGTTTTTTCAGATTGCGGCAGGTACGCTTACTGCGTAAACGAACTGAACAATACCGTTACATCTTACGAGTATTCTGACTGCACGCTTACAAAAATACAGTCGTTCGACATGCTTCCGCTTGATTTGAACGGCGAAACGACTGCCGCCGCTATACGAATATGCGGAAAATACCTGTACGCCTCCACCAGAGGTTTTGATTCCATTACACGTTTTGAAGTCAACGGCGGAAATCTCACCTATATAGACACCACTCCTGCCTATGGCAAAAGCCCGAGAGATTTCAACATTTCTCCGGACGGGAAAAACCTGATATGCGCTAACGAAGGCGGAAACATTACGCTGTTTAACATAATGTCTGACGGTTCTCTCGAATACACCGGCACAGAGTACGAGGTTCCCGGTGCAATGTGTGTAGTATTTAACTGAATTCAAATTTTGCTTTAAATAAAATTTGTGCAGTTATAACAACTATGTTTGTAAGTTTTGTACATTTACTTTAAAGCGGAGAGATGGTATACTAAACGTATGCATAGACAGTAAGCGTATTCTCTGTCGCCGCATAATTTATTATTCAGATATCCTCATATACGGAAGGAGTTATTGTATGTTCAAAAGGATATTTTTAGCGGTTTTGACAGCCGCGGCGCTGCTTGTTTTTTCAGCCTGCGACGATAACAGCAAAGAAGTTAACAACAATACCGGCAATGTTCAAAATAATCAACAAACGCCGGGAGATGTTCAGGATGGAGAAGAGGAACAAATCGATTATCTGTCTGATTTGTCCACCGAAAAATATGACGGATATAACTTCAGAATGCTGTTGAGAAAAGGAATGATAGCCGATCAGTATCTCGAAGAGGATTCGACAGACCTTGTTGAAAGCGCAACCTATAAGCGCAACAAATACGTTGAAGAGAGATACGGAATTACAATTACCGCAACTGAATCCAGCTCTACATACGAGACCGACGCGCTGAACTCCATTCTTGCCGGCGATGATGCATACGACCTGATATTTGCACATTCACGTGCAGCCTTCACATACGCTGTGCAAGGGGCTGCGTATAATGTAAACGACATAGAGTCGATTCATCTCGATAAGCCATGGTGGTCAAAAGATATCAAAAACAGCTGCAACGTCAACGGATACTTATATGTGCTGGACGGCGACATAACTACGCAGGGCTTAGGAAATGCTATGTGCATGTATTTCAACAAGAATTTGTTTGATGAGCTTGGATTCGATTATCCCTACGAATTAGTAAGGGACGGCGACTGGACCTTCGACGAGTTTGCCTACCTTGCGAAAAAGGGCGGCAAGGATCTTGACGGTAACGGCATAATGGAACCTGAGGTGGATCGCTTCGGTTTTGTTACGCCCGAATGGGAAGCGCCGATAAATGTTTTATACACCGGCGGTCAGAAGATTTATGACAAAAATGAAGAAGGCAAGCTTGAGCTTACACTTTACAGCAACAAGACAGTCGATATCTTTGACGACTTTTTCAGTCTTCTCGGAAATGAAGCATGCTTCCTTCAGGAAACCGAAGGCGGCAATAAGTACAACGGCTCAAATCCCTTCACAACCGGCAGAGCAATGATATACTCCTCAACGCTGGGCAGCGCAAAAGGATTCCGTGACATGGATGACGACTTTGGAATCATTCCATATCCTAAATTTGACGAAGAGGACGAATACGCAACCGTTATAAACGGTCATGCTCATCTTATAGTAATCCCAATTACCGTTGAAGATGTGGAGAGAACCGGAGCTATCACCGAGGCACTTTGCGCTTACGGTTCAAGAGATGTAATACCTGCATTTTACGATGTATCACTCAAAACAAAGTATGCTCGTGACGAGGAATCTGAGGACATGATGGACCTCATAAAGAGCAGCATTGTCTACGACCTTGGCTACGTTTCAGGAAGCCCGCTTCAGTCGGTTGGACGTGACCTTGCAAAAGCAACAAGCCATGATTTTGCCTCGTTCTACGCTTCTAAAGAATCCTCCGCACTTATACAGGTGGAAGAATTCAACGAGGATTACGGTCACTTTGAAAGCTGATTTTCAAAAACTCCGTATAAGCAGGACAAAGAAAACTCCCGTGCCGCAAAATGCGGCACGGGAGCATTTTTTATCAAGACCAAATGCGATCGTTAGAAAATTCCCTGTTCCATTCGTCGGTCGGTTCAAAATATCCGGGAATGTTTGCGTTGATATGGGCACGAAGTACATCTTCATTCAGCTCATCAAAGCCAAGTCCCGGCTTTTCGGGAACACTGATAAATCCGTCTTTTATGAACGGCTTTTGTATGCCGGTTACCATATCCGCCCACCATGGAACATCTATGGAGTGAAATTCAAGTGCGAGAACATTGTGCATTGCGGCAGCTGTGTGCACTGCGGCAAGGCAGGCAACAGGACTTTCCGCCATGTGTACGGCGACGGCTACTCCGTGTTCATCTGCAATATCCGCGATTTTCTTTAGTTCAAGTGCCCCTCCGCATGTGAGTATATCCGGGTGAATAACCGATACTCCGCCGGCTTTAATAAGTGTTTCAAACCCCTCTTTCAGGTATATATCCTCACCGGTGCACACAGGGATAAGGCAGGAATTTCTAAGCCGTACATACTGATCTGTGTACATCCACGGAACCATGTCCTCAATCCACGCAAGATTATATTTTTCCATGCGGCGAGCAAATCTGATACAGTCCTCAACACACACATGCCCGAAATGGTCAACGGCAAGAGGCACGTCGTATCCTATTACTTCACGCACCTGTCGAACATATTCCTCAAGGTAATCAAGACCTTTTTCCGTGATGTGTATTCCGGTAAACGGGTGAGCGGTCGTTACTATCTGATAGCTTTTCTGATGTTTTACCATATCGGCTGTCACCGAGCCGCCTTGAACATTGAGTATGTGCGAAGCGTATTTTTTCATATCGTCGATAAAACCGAGAGGAGCATTCAAAGTACCGGGCTCATCGAGAAGAAGTCCTATTCCTAAGTCCATCTTCAAAAAAGTAAAGCCCATCTCCATGCGTTTTTTTAGAGCTTGTCCCATATCGGCGCCTGTGTGCTTGCCGTCAACGTCGGTATCGCAGTAGACACGAACTTTATCTCTGAATTTTCCGCCGAGAAGCTGGTAAAGCGGTACTCCGTAAGCTTTTCCGGCAAGATCCCACAATGCTATTTCAATTCCCGACACTCCCCCTCCCTGGCGTGAATGTCCGCCGAACTGCTTGATTTTTCTGAAAATCTTATCGACGTTGCACGGGTTTTCACCCAAAATACGGCTCTTTAACATCAGGGCATACGTTTTGCTTGAGGCATCTCTTACTTCCCCGTATCCGCATATCCCCTGATTGGTCATAATTTTAAGTATAGTACAGCGCTTTGGGGCTCCGTCAATATCAACGAAGCGCATGTCTGTTATTTTTAACTCACTTGGCAAAGAATTTGTGTTCACGCACATATCATGTTTCCTTTCGGTTATTTTTTAGTACGCCTTATTATAGAAATAATTTACTTTTTCTTCTACAACTTTTTCACATGCTTTGTCAACTTTTTCATTTATTTGCTTATTATTTGATTAATGTTAACTTGTGCGTCTTGCAAAACATTGTCGAATATTGTATAATTTATTCGATGGAGTATAACTTAAACAACGTGAATGATTTTTCTAAAAACAATTTGCAAAGGATATAAATCATATCATCTGCAATATACAACATACATTATAGGGAACAAATGAAGGGAAGTGCGAATTTACAGCATGCTTGACAAAAACAACTTAAATAATCCGACAAATCAGCCGTCCGGCGATATAAACAATACAAATAATAATGATATAAATTACACTAAAGATACAGGCAGCTTAGATAATATAAAAAATAATGTAAAAAATAAAAACTCAGCGTTCACTGCCGAATACGACCAAGCACGCCGCAATGAAAGTGACATATCTCAAGAGCAAAGACTTATCATGGCGGTGAGGAACGCAAGAAAAAGGAAGAAACAAAGCCGCCACTCAGCAATGATCATTTCATTGCTTACGGTTTTCGTGTTTGCACTTACCGGCTTTTTTGTATTTATGGCGGTCGGTAAAAATTTCACGGTCAAGCCCGAAGCGGATAACCCCTCTGACACCTTAAGTTCAGGCGAGGTCTCAGAAGATATTCCGACTTCTACGCTTCCTGACAACGTAGTCTATGATTTTGAAAATGAAGAAATGCGCGGAGTTTGGATTGCGTCGGTAATAAACATAAATTATCCGTCCAAAACAGGGCTTACAGCAGATGAACTGAAAGCTGAGCTTGACGATATAGTGAAAAACGCTTCGGAAGCCGGATTAAATGCTATATTTTTCCAAGTACGTCCGACATCTGACGCACTCTACCCTTCCGAAATTTTCCCGTGGTCAAAATACATAACCGGAACACAGGGAGTTGCTCCCGAAGGAAATTTTGACAGCCTTGCCTACATCATCGAAAAAGCCGCTGAAAAAAACATCAAGGTACACGCATGGGTAAATCCTTACAGAGTTACCATGTACGAATCCGACGAGGCAGGTCTTGCCTCTAATCACCCTGCTGTTTTGCACCCGGAATATACGGTTAAATACGCCGACGGCAAGACATATTTCAATCCGGGACTTCCCGAAGTTCGCACTCTCGTCATTGAAGGAGTAAAGGAGCTTGCAACCAATTATCCTGATCTTGCCGGCATACATTTTGACGATTACTTTTACCCATATCCTTCCGGAAATGCTGATTTTGACGATGCTGCGGCATACGAAATGTACGGCGGAGGAATGGACAAAGCCGACTGGAGAAGAGAAAACGTCAACGCACTTGTAAAAGGAGCTTATGAAGCGATAAAAGCCATAAATCCGGATATGCAGTTCGGAGTATCCCCGTTCGGCATATGGGCTAACGCCGGAAGCGACACGCCTGAGCAAGGAAGCACAAGCTCCGGACTTGAGGCATACTCTTCGCTTTACTGCGACGCTTTATCCTGGGCGAAAGGCGGATATGTGGATTATCTCGTTCCGCAGATATACTGGAGCTTTGCCACTTCAAGCGCGCCGTTTGACAACATTGCAAGATGGTGGAACGCGGCTCTTGACGGAACGGGAGTCGATTTCTACATAGGTCACGCCGCTTACAAGGTTAATGATTATGCTGAAAATGAAATAGGAATACAGGTTGAGTTTGCGCGAACTCTCATGTGCTATAAGGGAAGCGTGTACTATGGCTATGAGGAAATAAAGAACAACACACGAGGTCTTAAGGACAAGATAGCCGAGTTAAACTCGTACCCTATACGTTACACCGAATCTGACAGCGACTCTAACCTTTCCGTATATCAGCCGTACAACAACTATTACGTTTCGGCTCCTACCGTTACTCTTGTAGGCAGCTCCGATCCGGGTGCGCCGCTGACAGTAAACGGAAACAAAATATCCAGAACTAAAAGCGGACTGTTCTCATATTACGGAACGGTGACGACCGGCATCAATGTCTTTACCCTGGAGCAAAACGGGACTACTTCCACTCACAACATAAATTATAACAACAAAAAGAACTCATCTCCGAGCGTTCAAACCCTCTCAAAAATGCAGATAACCGACGTAGTGCCGGCAACAGAGGCTTGGCTTACCGTTGGCGACACCCTTAAAATAAGCTGCGTCGCTCCGGCAGGCAGTACCGTTACGGCAAAACTCGGCGGCATGACGGTAACGCTCAAACCAACGCTCAACACTGTTACTTCGGTAAAATATGCAAAAGAAATATATATGGGAGAAGTAACTCCGTCGTCATTTGTAACAGAAGATTCCATTGCAACTCTCGGAACCCTTATGGTAACAGCCGTTCTCGGGGACGAAAGCGTCACTGTTCAAGGCGGTCTTGTCAAGCAAATGGGAGAAAAGGCGCTTGTATACGCTGAAGTAATAAACGATTATTCACACCTGAAGATATCCCCGACCTCGTCTTTCTACGACGATTACACACCGGCTTCGGCGGGAATGAGGGACTATGTAAAGGGACTTACAGGTAGCTATTACAAGCTCAAATTCGGCGGTTACATTTCGTCATCAAACGTAAAAATAGTAAGCGGCATTGAGCTTAACGAGAACAAGATAATGTCCGCCAAGGTACAGCTGAACTCTACAAGTACTATCAACAACAAGAACAACTTTACCGATGTAGTTTTCAAGTGCCTTGAGAACGCGCCCGTAAACGCTGTTGCCTCGGCAGGAAAAATTGACGTGACGTTTTACAACACCGATTCTACGCTTATGCCTCTGCCGGAAGTTGTCCCAAATCCGCTGATAAGCTCAATAACGGCTGTCGCAAAGGACGAATCGACGGTTGTTTATACGCTGCACTTAAAAAATGAGCTGAACGCCTATGGATACAACGTTGTTTACGAAAACGGAAACATAATTATCAGGCTCAACAATCCTCAGACTCTTTCCGACAATCCCGATAAGCCGCTTGAAGGAAAGACAATCGTAGTAGACGCCGGACACGGCGGAACAGATTCAGGTGCGCTCGGGTGCGGAAGCGTCAACGAGGCGGCGCTGAACCTTGAAATTTCTCTGTATCTGCAAAAAGAGCTTGAAAATCTCGGCGCGACCGTTCTTATGACAAGAACCGACAATACAACCGTATCGCTCGAAGAGCGAATGGAATTCTTAAACAACGCAAATCCCGATCTTGCAATTTCTGTTCATCACAATTCAATAGATTCTACCGCTAACGCTCAAAAAATCCGCGGGTATCTCGGATTATACGGAACAGAAGCCGGCAAGCTCCTTGCAAAGAATGTGTCGGCATCGGTATCTTCCGAGCTTAACAGATATGAGCGCCCGTATGCTTACCAAATGCTTGCGGTTGCGAGAAATCACCGCTTTCCGTCAACTCTTTGCGAGATGTGCTTTATCTCAAACGTTGAGGAATACGAGTGGTCAATAACGCCCGGAAACACGCTCCGTTCCGCAAAAGCCATTGCCGACGGTATTCTTGAGTATTACAGGGCACAGGAGGCTTATCTTGCGTATTAACAAAAAGAAAAACGCGCTTATTTGCGCCGAAAGACTTGCCGAGCACTACCCCGACGCCGTTTGTTCTCTTGAATACACCGGCGATCCGTGGAAACTGCTCGTTATGTCCCGACTGTCGGCACAGTGTACCGACGCACGGGTAAACATCGTATCTGTCCCGTTATTTGAGGCTTTTCCGGACGTATACTCAATGGCTGCCGCCGATGTGGGCGACATAGAAAAAATAATATACCCGTGCGGGCTTTACAAGACAAAGGCACGGGATTTGAGCAAAATGTGCGCGGTTTTGGCTGATAAATATCACGGAAAAGTCCCTGACACAATGGAGGGCTTATTAGAGCTTGCAGGAGTCGGGAGAAAAATAGCGAATCTCATTATGGGCGACGTATTCGGTAAAGGCGGAATTGTTGCCGACACGCACTGTATCCGCATTTCAAACCGCCTCGGGTTTGCCGACAGCGACAATCCGGTAAAGGTAGAGCGGCAGCTTGACGAAATTGTCCCAAAAAATATGCAGACGGATTTCTGCCACCGTCTCGTCCGCTTCGGGCGTGACATTTGTTCCGCAAAAAATCCTAAATGCGGCGAATGTTTCCTTAAAGATATATGCCCGGAGTTTAAAAAACAGCAGTCTGTCTGAATATCTGCCTTAATGCCTGCAAAAATTAAACATACGATTAAAGATAAAGTATTATACCAAAACCTATTATTTGTGCAAAAAAATTAAGACATCAATCGAAAGGTTGATGTCTTTTTTCTTTGACTTAAATCCGCAAATTAGTATAATTCGACTTCTTTTGCCTCAACTCTGTCGAAGGAAAAAATCTTATGAAAACTGCATTTTAAATCATATATATCCATTTGTACCACAATTTATAAAACTTTCTTTATTTTATCAACTTGTTCTTCTACTTCTTCCGGATAGTTTTTAACCATATCATCA
>QAKH01000059.1 GCA_003343885.1 Clostridiales bacterium
TGTGCCAAGTGCGTTCAAAAACAGGCCTGACACAGCGTCCATCAGCTGGGAAACGATACTGCTGATCCATGTGACGATCCCTTCAAAAATCCAGTCAAGCAAATTTCATCACCTCCGTCCTGCCTGACCGCTTGTCCTCAGCCTGTGTAGTTTCCGCCGGAAATCAACGGCTGTAAGTATGCAACCACAAAGCCGAGCGAGTTCAAAACAAGCCAAGTGATTACAATTCGCTTAAGCCAACTGGTAGCTTCATCAACAGCTCGCTGGTTTCTTGATACCATTCTGACAACCAGCGCAATTGCGGCAACTGTAACTGCGACAATGGTGCTTATGGCAACTATTTCGCCGTAAACATCCTTCATGATCGTCGAAAACCTGTCCCAAATCGTGTCTGCCATGACCGGCTGAACAGAAATGAGTGCGGCAGATACCATGCTGACCAATGACCAGTATACAGTTTGAAGCTTGCCGCTTTTACCCAATTGTTTGACCATGCCCAAAAACCTCCTTCTGTAATTTCGGCAATAAAAAATACCGTTTCAAAGCATCAAGCTGCTTCAAAAACGGCATCCCTATTGTCCGATCCCATTTTGGGACGATACCAGTATACCACAGTTTCAATTGCTTGTCATCGGCGCGGCTGTGCCAATTTTGTGCCAATTTATTTACCACCGTTTTCAGTTCAATCCCTCCAGCAATGTCAGCATTTCAAGCCAGAAATCCACATCGGCTGCCGGTGAAGCCCAGAGCCGGATGGATAAGATCGTGATTGCTTGTTCCCGAAGCCGGTAATAATGGCGCGGCGACAGATCCAAGCGGTAGAGCAGGTCCGTTAAACTCAGCTTTTCAGGCGTTATGTAGGTCTGATAAATCAGGTTATACAGTCTTTCACCGTCAGATGGCTTTTTCTTCAGAACGGTCAGAGCCTCATTCACACGGTCAAGCAATATTCTTGACTTTTGGATACCTGCAATTCTACTTTCGAGCTTTTTGTTATCCAATGACGTTTCGATATCAATCCGGTCAATCAACTCATCCAATCCCTCAAAAGGCTCGTCCAACTCCTCAGCAATCGAATCGGGGAAACATTCCAGCATCCATGCGATGGTTCTGTAGTTTTTCAAGAGCATAAGCGTGTTATGGTATGTGTTTTTCTTTTTTTCCTGCTGCGCTATGCGTATCTTTTCATCGTCAATCTTCTGATCTCCCAATATGCCTCGTCTGGTCAAAAGCCCAATAAATGCCTCTGAATGTGCGATAATGCGATCCTCTTCCTGTTTATACATCGCTTTTTTGTTCTGTTTACTGCTCATATATAAAAATCTCCTTTGCTATTTTTGTTATATCCACAGGCATACATGGCCCACGGATATGATTTCTTTTAATTTCTGCAATTGGGGTATTATAATAACCCTTGCAGTCATAGTTATAATTCTTACAATTCCAACACAGAGAAAAATACGCGCGTATTATAGGGGAGAAAAATGCAACGCGATTTTCTTCCGCATTTGATAAGATAGAGGAGATTACTTTTTTGCTATACCAGGCGATTAACCTGTTGATATACGCATGATCGGACTCCTCTTTTTTTATTCCTTTTGCGCAAATGCGTATTTCATTCAAAATACGCACAATTTTATCCTGCGTGGGCAAGACAGTCTCTGCTTGTGTCGGATATATTTTATTAAAAACCAGACAACCGTAAGAACCGGGGAGACGGTACAGAGCAAAGACATTCCCGTATTTCTTAAAAAATCTCCATACCTTTGTCTTTTCCCAACCCCAACGGTTACCGAGGGTTTCCAGAGTTAATGCGGCACCATAATCGTCATACTGAATCGTCGGCGCCAAAAAAGAAAACGCATTGCGTTGTTCTGCAAATACCGTGTGGCACCACAAATCAAGCCATGCGTCTGATTCTTCAAATATATAATTGTTATCTGCAAGCCGCTGCGTTATGTTCCGTGGTAGGCAAAGGAAACCGTAATCATTTGAAGCATACACATTTCCATCCATGCATTCTTCTCCGGAGCATTCAACAACCCAGTCGGTTATGAGATAAGTTAGCTTTTTTGTATGCGGATCCAGCTCGTACTTTACATATCCGAGCCTTGACAGCGTATCCATCATTTCTAATGCCTGTTTTCGCGTTCTAACGCCTAAAATGCTTTTTAGACCAACGATACCGCCAGACCACATACCGGGCGTTACAGGATTACTGTAACCGCAATAAGAGGCTGTTCCTTTACGAAATGCTGCACGGGATGCAAGACGAGCCCAAGAACCCATTACCCCCTTGCCCTGAGGAAGATGGGAACGCATTAGCTTTACCCATTGATATTTTAGCAAGCATTTCATAATACGATTCTCCTTATATATGCAAAAAGAGATGCCAAAAAAAGCATCTCTTTTTCGATCATAAACAATTTTTTAGACTATTCTTTTGTGTTCCCACACACCAGGTCAATCGCAACTTTTACGATAATATAATTTTTTAGCTCCTTATTTCGGTATTTTCCTCCTTCTGAATTAAACACCGTATGCTTCACAAAGTGCTTAAATTCAAGGATTTCTAAGTATCGCGGCGTTGTAGCAACACTATTGTCTCCACATGCGCAGTTCTTGGGAACATATCGACACCTTCGGCACACACAGCAAAGTATCCGTGTTTTTCAAACTCTGCAAGATCCCTCGCAAGAGTAGCCGGATCACACGAAATATAAACGATGCGCCTTGCGCCTAAAGACGTAATTTTCGCCGCAGCTTCCGTTCCGCAACCCTTTCTGGGAGGATCTATCGCTATTACGTCAGGATGCAGCGCTTTAAGCTTTTCATCATCAAGTGCTGTGTCTGCACTCAAACATATGTATTCCGCATTTAATGAATTAAGCTTAGCGTTGTACCGTGCGTCTTCTGCCGCCTCGGGGACAATTTCAACTCCGAACAGTTTGGTTTCCTTGTCGGATATGCATATTCCAACTGAACCGGTGCCACAGTATAAATCTAATAAAGTGTCTCCTTTTTCAAGAGCCGCAAGTTTTTTAGCTATACCGTATAAAACTTCTGTCTGAGCGTGATTCACTTGCCAAAAGGAGGCAGGGGATATTCTGAATTTTTTACCGCATAACTCATCATTTAAATATCCGCTTCCGTATATCGTGCGCCAAGTATCACCAAGTACCGCATTTGAATTCTTGACGTTTTGGTTAATAAGTATCGAACATATAACGGGAAAAGCTTCGGTAATCATCGAGCAAAATTCGTCCTCGGTATTTTGATCTGTAAACCGTCCGGTTGTTGTTATCAGCGTAAGAATAATACTTCCTGCTGAAGATGAACGCATGTATATGCTTCTCAAAATACCTTTTCCAGTGCTTTCATCGTATGCAGATATTTTTCTTTGATTTGCAAATTCAAGAATTTTCTTGCAAACCTGCGGGAATATATCTGCGCTTATATCGCAATTTTGATGCTCTATAATGCGATGAGACTTTTTTGCATAAAAACCGCAAATAAGCTTCCCGGATGAATCAGTCGATACCGGATATACTGCTTTGTTGCGGTATGAATATACCGAAGAAGCCGGGTGAAAATCGCTCAAACGCAGACGGAGTTTTCCTATACGCTCAAAAGCCGCGTTTATAGCGTCTTTTTTGAATTTGCACTCAGCTGCGTAAGTTATGTGCTGAAAAGAGCAGCCGCCGCATTTTCCGGAAACGGCACAGCCGTCGGCAGATCTGTCTGCCGACGGCTGTATGAGGTTTTCGATGATTGCAACGGCGTAACTTTTAGTGACTTTGATAATTTTAGCGGTAACAATGTCTCCGGCACAGGAATTCTTCACGAAAACCGTCATTCCGTCTGAAGCATGGGCGATTCCGTTTCCGTTAGTATCCGTGGAGGTTACGGCTAATTCACATAAATCGTTTTTTCTCAAGTCCGTGTACACCCTTATATATTAGTTTAATATTTGTGCTTGGATTTATTTTTCAACTGTTTCAGTTTCAGTGTTTGAAGTGCCTGCTGCCTGTTCTTGAACCCTTAAATCCTCCATATAAGCATTGCCTTCGTCTATAATCGGCTGTACGAGTTCATCGAAGTTGTCAACTTTTACACACTCGGTGTTTTCAATCAGGTCTGCAAAGAAAGCGTCTATATCGTTGTAAGCTAACTCTATAAACTTCTCAGAAGAGGAGATGTCAGCGTCATCTAAAGGAAGACGCTTGATAATGTGATATCCGAAATCACTTTCAACAAGCTCACTGATCTGACCGTTTTCAAGAGAATATGCAGCTTCCTCAAACGGCTCAACCATCTGTCCTTCGCCGAAATAGTAGCCGGTCGTATAAGTCTCCATTCCGGGATCTGTATTGTATTCTTCAATCAACGCATCAAAATCTTCACCGGCATTGGCTTTGTCAAGTACTTCCTGCGCCTTGGCACGAGTTTCCTCTTTCTGTTCTTCCGTCACTTCTGAGCCGTCTTCGTTTTCAGGGAAAGATATAAGAATATGCTTAGCTCTGATATAATTGTTTTCATTGTAGAAATCAAGCGTCTGCTGCTTTATATCTTCATACTTTTCTCCGCCCTCAAGATAGAAGCTGTCATACAGCTTGAGGTAGAGATTGTATATTGCCTCGTTTGACATCATATAAAATGGAGTTATGGCATAGGTATCGTTAAGAATTGTGTCGGATTCCTCGCCGAACTGCTCGGTTATCATGTCGTAAACTGCGGTAACATTGGTGTCAAATTCCGTCTGGGTTAAGGCAATATTTTTTTCGGCTGCCGTGTTTGAAACAAGACCATTCATCTTAATAGCCTGATTGAAGTATTCATCAAACATGTTGAGGTATTCTTCGTTTGAGTCCCAGTCAGATCCGTAATAGTTTGCGAATTCCTTGATGTAGTTGATATAGTAGTACCTGTACTCAGAATACGTAATATCATATCCGTCAAGAGTCATTACAACAAGCGAATCGTTGTCAGTCTTTCCGACTTTGGCTTCTATCTGCGTATAAATATCCTGCAAGGATAAAACCGGCGAATTGTCAACGACTTCATCTTGAGTACCGTTTTCTCCAGAGTATTCGTTGTGTTCGTTTCCGTTAGTACCTGTATCGTTTGTATTCTCATTGTTAGAGCAGGAAACAAGAGATGCAGATAATAACAAAGCTGCAAGTGTAGCCGCAATAATCTTTTTGTTTTTCATAACAATTTCCTTTCATAAACAGTGATAAACACCACATGTTAGTAAGATAAGCATATGATACATTTCTATTATGAAAACTGTGTGAATAATCCGTACAATTTACAATTTGTACAAAATTGAATTTTGGGTGTGTATATAATATTATCTGTAGGAGAAAGATATCAGAAAGGGAAGTATACGCAAATGCCCAAAAATTTGTACGAAATTCCTTTGTCAGAACTCAGAGGAATAAGTACGGCACGGGAAAAAATGTTTTGTCAGGCCGGAATATGTTCAATAGGAGAACTTTTAAGATATTATCCGAGAAGTTACGAGAATCGAGGAAAAACAGTAACTGTGTCTGACAGTGACGGGGAAGGAAGCAAGTCGCTGATACTGGAGGTTCTGACTGCTCTCAGAAGTTCACCCGTGAAAGTATCAAAAGGAGCAAAAACATCAACTGTGCAAAGATTTATTGCAACAGATAAAACAGGCAGTATAGAAATTGCTTTCTTTAACCGTCCGTTTTTGAAAGATATGTTTGTTCCCGGCAGAAAGTTCAGATTTTACGGACCTGTTACAAACAAAAACAGGAAAAGAACAATGGTCTCGCCGGAGTTTGAACCTTTTAATGAAGGAGCAAAACTTCCGGAACTTGTTTCAGTATATCCGTTGACATCAGGATTGACGCAGCGATTGATAAGTGCCTGCATCAAACAAGCGCTTGAAAAATACAAGGATGACATACTCGAAACATTGCCTCCGGATATTTTAGAGAGAAATAACCTGATACAGATGTATGAGTCACTGACGGAAGTACATTTTCCTAAAGACAGTATTCATCTTGAGAATGCCAGAAGGCGATTGGCATTTGAAGAGCTTTATGATTTTTTTCGAAGAACAATAACTCTCGGCGAATCGGTGCGGCGCGGCAAAGCTTACCGGATAAAATATCCGGATATGCGGGCTTTTACTGCAAAACTGCCGTTTGAGCTGACACTTGCACAAAAGCATGCAATACAGGATATATTGATAGATATAACATCGGTATCAAGTCCGTCGGAAGAGTTAAAATCAAGAATATCATATGTGCATCCGTCAAGAAGACTTGTGCAGGGAGACGTCGGATGCGGCAAAACAATAGTGGCGTGCGCAGCGGTGTATGCAGCAGCACTCAGCGGTTTTCAGTCGGCTGTTATGGTACCGACGGGAATACTCGCCCGTCAGCACTATGAGGAAATGAGCCGGCTGTTAGAAGAGTTCGGAATAAAAAGCGTACTGCTTACAGGCGGAATGAGAGCGTCCGAAAAGAAAGCGGCGCTTGCCATGATAAAAACGGGACAGGCAAAGTTAGTTATAGGAACACATGCGCTTATTGAGGAAGGCGTGCTGTTTGACCGACTTGCGCTTGTAATAACAGACGAACAGCACCGCTTCGGAGTAATGCAGAGAAAAGCTTTGGAGGATAAAGCGGGAATTGACAGTATAAAACCTCACGTTGTTGTTATGTCGGCAACGCCTATACCCAGGACTCTTGCAATGATAATGTATTGCGATCTTGATATAAGTATTATAGACAAAATGCCAAAAGGAAGAAAACCGGTAGAAACGTACGCCGTCGGAGAAGATAAAAGAACAAGAGTTTACAATTTCATAGCGGATCTTATAAAATCCGGAAGACAGGCATACATAGTATGCCCGCTTGCCGACCGGAACGATTCGGATGTAAATGAAACAACTGCCGAGATGAAATCGGCGCGTGAATACTGCGAAAGCTTAAAATCGACGCCGCTTGGGGAGTTTGTGACAGAGTATATTCACGGAAAAATGAAACCGTCGGAAAAAGAGGAAATAATGGGGCGTTTTGCTTCCGGAAAAATAGATGTACTTGTGTCAACGACTGTAATCGAGGTAGGGGTAAATGTTCCGAACGCAACGGTCATGCTTGTGGAAAACGCCGAAAGATTCGGACTTTCCCAACTGCACCAGCTTCGCGGCAGAGTCGGCAGAGGAAAAGAAAAATCATACTGCATACTTATGTCACCGGTATCGTCAAAGAAAAAATCGGAAAGCAACTTTACAAAAAGGCTTGATGTGCTGTGTAAAAATAACAGCGGATTTACTGTTGCGGAAAAAGATCTTGAGCTAAGAGGACCTGGAGAATTTTTCGGCGTTCGGCAAAGCGGAGAGATGTCTTTCCGCATAGCGGATATCGCAGCTGATATGCAGCTTGTGTATATGGCAAAGGCAGAGGCGGAAAATACGTGCAGAAAAGGCACAAACGCAAACGCGGAGTATGCGTTGTAGAAAACCGCCGGAAAATGCTTCGCATCGGAGCGAAAGGAAGGTAATATAAGTTTGATAAATAAATATATTAAGGTGTACGGAGCACGTGAAAACAATCTCAAAAACATAGACGTCGAAATACCGAGAGATAAGCTTGTGGTTTTCACGGGACTTTCCGGCTCCGGAAAATCATCACTTGCGTTTGATACAATATATGCCGAGGGACACAGGCGTTTTGTAGAGTCTTTGTCGGCATATGCAAGAATGTTTTTGGGGCAGATGGATAAACCTGACGTAGATAGAATCGAGGGACTTTCTCCCGCAATATCCATTGACCAGAAAACCACCTCGAAAAATCCTCGTTCAACCGTCGGCACAGTTACGGAAATATACGACTATCTGCGCCTGCTGTACGCAAGATGCGGAACACCGCATTGTCCGGTGTGCGGCAAGGAAATTGTAAAGCGCACGGTAGACAGCATACTTGATGAAATAATGGAGCTGCCCGAAGGCACAAAGTTCTATGTGCTTGCGCCTATGGTAAAAGGAAAAAAGGGTACGCATGCCAAACTCTTTTCGGATCTGCTCAAAAGCGGGTACGTCAGAGTGCGTGTGGACGGAGAAATATATAATCTGACGGACAACCTTGACCTTGATAAAAACTTGCGCCATGATGTCGATGTCGTAGTGGATAGACTTGTAATGAAAAATGACCTCAGAACACGTCTTTCGGACTCTGTTGAAAACGCTTGTAAAGCGTCCGGAGGACTTGTAATAATTCTTCTTCACGGAACTGAAATAGACGGAGAAAAAGAGCGGCTGTTTTCACAGAATTTTGCGTGTACGGAACATGGAATAAGCCTCGGAGAGCTTGAGCCGAGAATGTTTTCGTTTAACAGTCCTTTCGGCGCTTGCCCGGAATGTGACGGACTCGGTGAAAAGTATCAGTTCTCGGTGGACAAGCTTTTTCCTGATAAGACTCTTTCTCTTGCTAAGGGAGCGTGCGCATGCAACGGCTATAAAAAGGTTACGGACGAGTCGTGGAGCGCAGTTGGAATAAATACAGCCCTTGCCCAGTTTGGTTACGATATCCATACGCCGTTATGTAAGATGAGTGATAAAGCGCTTAAAGTGCTGCTGTACGGCGCGGGAGAAAAGCTAAAGTATTCTTACCGTGGGTATGCGCTGAATTTTGCCGGAATAATAACGGATATACAGCGCAGATATGAGCAGTGCGAAAATAATCCCGAACAGCGTGAGTATTATGAACAGTTCATGGAAAACGTTGCTTGTCCTGCGTGTTCAGGAAAGCGTCTTAAAAAGGAATCTCTTGCGGTAACAGTAGGAGATTTGAATATATCGGAATGCTGTGAAATGTCTGTGAGCAATGCGCTGGAGTTTTTCAAAGACTTAAAGCTTGACAGTCAGAATGCGGTTATTGCTAAAGATATTTTAAAGGAAATAAGAGAACGGTTGGGCTTTTTGTGCAGTGTGGGACTTGAGTACCTGACGCTTTCAAGGCGCAGCGGCACTCTTTCGGGCGGCGAAAGTCAAAGAATACGCTTGGCTACACAAATAGGCTCATCACTGATGGGAGTTTTGTATATACTTGACGAACCGAGCATAGGACTTCATCAGCGTGATAACTCAAAGCTTATCGCGACGCTTAAAAAGCTGAGGGATCTCGGAAATACGCTTATCGTTGTCGAGCATGACGAGGAAACCATGCTTGAATCGGACTATATCATTGATATCGGACCGGGCGCCGGAATACACGGCGGAAAGGTCGTAGCGGCAGGAACCCCGGCGCAGGTTATGAAGCAAAAAGGTACTGCAACAGCTGATTTTCTTTCGGGAAGACGGAAAATTGCCGTGCCGGAAAAGAGAAGAACACATGAAAAAGGCTATCTTGAGGTGTTCGGAGCAAGGGAGCATAACCTGAAAAATATAGACGTAAAAATTCCGCTCGGCGTGTTTACGTGTGTTACGGGCGTTTCCGGTTCGGGAAAAAGCTCGCTTGTAAACGGAATTATACTTCCGGCGCTTGCTCATGATCTTAACGGAGCGTATACAGTGCCGGGCAGCTACGATAAAATAAAGGGCACTGACAAGCTTGACAAAGTTATAAGCATTGACCAGTCGCCCATAGGACGTACTCCGCGCTCAAATCCGGCAACATATACCGGTCTGTTTACCGATATAAGAATACTATTTGCCTCTACCCAGGATGCCCAGATACGATGCTTCAAACAGGACCGTTTTTCCTTTAACCTTAAAGGCGGAAGATGCGAGGCGTGCCAGGGAGACGGTACTCTTAAAATTGAAATGCACTTTTTGCCGGACGTTTACGTCACGTGCGATACCTGCCACGGCAAACGGTATAACAGAGAAACGCTCGAAGTAAAATACAAGGGCAAGAGCATATCTGACGTGCTTGAAATGACGGTAGACGAGGGCTGTGAGTTCTTTTCAAATATACCGAAAATTTATAAACGCCTTAAAACCATGCAGGAAGTCGGACTTGGCTATATAAAGATAGGTCAGTCCTCAACAACACTGTCCGGTGGCGAGGCTCAGAGAGTAAAATTGTCGGCGGAGCTTTCCAAAACCGGTACCGGAAACACTCTTTATATACTTGACGAGCCGACAACGGGACTGCACAGCGCTGATGTTGAAAAACTGGTTGAGGTGCTCCAAAAGCTTGTAGACGCAGGAAACACGGTAGTCGTTATTGAGCATAACCTCGATATGATAAAAACAGCGGATTATATCGTAGATCTTGGGCCTGAGGGGGGAGACGGCGGCGGAACGGTTGTTGCCTGCGGAACGCCGGAGCAGATAGCTGAGTGTGAGAAGTCATATACCGGTGAATACCTTAAAAAATATCTGCCTTCTGAAAAGTCCGAACAAAAAAGCGTGCCGAAACGGCAAAGAAAGACAGAAGTATAACAGCAATAAACTCAAATAAGTAAAATAGCAAAAAGCAAAAACAACGGCGGAATCGTTTTTGAAGCGACTCCGCCGTTTTGTATTGTTTTGTTATTTTTTTGATAACCTTTATTGTTTTTTACTATTTGTTTTTTACTTTGCAGATTAACTGCGTCATTGTTCCCATAGGACAGTAAACGCACCACGAACGAGGCTTGAAGAGAAGCATTGTAATAAAGCCGAGAATGGTGGAAGTTAACATAATGCTGTAAAAACCAAACGCGAATTGAGCAGTCCACGGAATAAAGCCGCCGCCGTATGCCCAGTCCCACGGAAGCTTGAATGTCCATAGCAGCGTAACCTTTTCAGAAAGAGAACCGGCTCCGGAAAAAACTAAATATGTATTGAAAATCATAACGAAAAACATAGCCAAGAAAAATATGAGAAAACCGTACCGGAAATACTTTGAACGAAGAAAAGACGGAACATCTTTTTTTCTCGACAAACCGAATCTGCCGCCGATAAGGGAAAACAACTGCCCTCTGCCGCAGTACTTTCCGCAGTATGCCTTATTTCCGGCAATTGCCGATATGGCGAGCGGAATGAAAAAGCAGGCGAGTCCAAGCCATGCGAACATGATGTTAAAGAATCCGAGTATGAGATAAATCAAGGAGGCAATCCAAAGATAGTCGTACCGGTGTTTGTTTTTTGACTTCTTTTTTGAAGCACTGACGCTTGAAGCTTTATTGTTTGGAACTCTGTTATTCTCCATCTGATATGACCTCCACTTTTATCACCGATGCCGGACATTCTTTTGCACATATGCCGCAGCCTACGCAGGCTGATAAATCAACTACGGCAAAAATTCCTTTCGGAACGGAAACAGCAGCTTTGGGACATACTTTGGCACAGCATCCGCACCCTACGCAAAGAGCCGTGTTGACGATAGCTTTTCTTTTCATAAATTCTCTCCTTAAGTTTGTTTACTTAAGTATACAAGAAAAATCAGAAAAAATACGTGACGAAGTCACACTTTGAAAAATTATAATGTGAAATTATAATCCGAAAGCGTATCCGGCACCTATTCCGACAGCGGCGGACAGGCAGATTATAAGTATGGGATTAACTTTTTTGATGATAAAGACAAGCATGACGGAAAAAATCACTAATGAAATGTAAGTGGATATGTCGCCGAAAATATTCAGTGTTACTCCGTTAGGGAAAAATACGGTTTTAGCTATTGAAATGACAGATGACGCTATAAGTCCGATGACCGCCGGCCTTAGTCCGGACATGCAGCCTAAAACGATCCTGTTGCTCTTAAATTTGTCAAAGAATTTTGCAATAACAAGTATTACCGCAAAAGCCGGTATCACAACGCCGAGCGTTGCGCAAAAAGCACCGAAAAGACCTCCTGCCTGCATGCCGACGTACGTCGAAATGTTTACAGCAAAGGGACCGGGTGTGCTTTCACTGACCGCAATAAAGTTGACGATCTCTTGTTCTGTTAACCAGCCGTGAGAAATGACCTCGTCCTCAATCAGAGGAAGCATGGCGTATCCGCCGCCGAAAGTAAAAGCGCCTACCTTCAAAAATGTCCAGAATAATATCAAATATATCATTTTTTTGCCTCCTCACGCATTGCAAGCGACACTATAAGTCCGGTAAGCGCCGACAACGGTACAAGTATCAGCACGTTTACCCCAAACACGGCCGCACACAAGAATACTGCGCACATGATGATGTAAGACAGTATTCCTTTCGGACATTGACGGAACATGGAGTGCAAAGCTTTGAGTATAAGAGCCAAAATTCCGGCACGTATTCCGAAAAAGGCGTACTTTACTGCTTTTATCTGCTCGAATTCACGCAAAACCACTGAAATCAGCGATATGATTACGAAAGAAGGAAGAACTACTCCTGTGGTAGCGGCAATAGCTCCCGTAAGCCCGTGAATTCTGAAACCTACAAATGTCGCGGATTTTACAGCGATAGGACCTGGGGAAGATTCGGAAATGGCTACAATGTCAAGAAAGTCCTTTTCTTTTATCCAGTCTCTTTTTTCGGAAAGTTCTTTTTGAATAAGTGGAATCATAGCGTATCCGCCGCCGAAAGTGAAAGCGCCGATTTTCAAAAAAACGGTGAAAAGAGTAAACAGCATTTTTGCGTGGGAAGCGCTTTGCACGTCACCTTTTTGATGTTTCATTACGTATTCTCCTTAAAAATATTAACATTTTTACACATTTATTATATGCCGTTAACTGAAATAAGTAAATTTATATGTTATTATGAAAAACATAACCAAAAAGTTATGAAAGAGGAAGAAAATGACATTAAGACATCTTGAGATATTTAAATGCGTGTGTGAGTCAGGAAGTATAACAGGGGCGGCAGCTCAGCTTAATATGACGCAACCAGCTGTAAGCAAAGCCATAAAGGAGCTTGAGAGTTTTTATTCGGTAGAGTTGTTTGAACGTATACGAAAGCGCATATATATAACCGAGTCGGGAGCAATGTTAAAAAAATATGCAGACAGTGTGGTTAACTCTTACGAGGAGTCGGTAGCGCTGTTAAGAGATAAAAATCATACTAAAAACTGCCGTCTCGGCGTAAATGTGTCGTTTGCCGAAATGTATATTCCGCAAATAATGGATAACGTACACGGGAAATATGCGGATATTGATTTGAGAGTAGTTGTAGACAACACAAGCGGAATAGAAAAAAAGCTGTTTGATAATGACATAGATTTTGCGGTTGCCGACGGTTTTACGAATTTACGGTACTTTGAAGCGCAGAGTCTTATGACAGAACACATGGTTGTTGTTTGTTCAAAAAATATATGTCGGAAAAAATCGATGAGCCTTGGCGAACTTGCCTGTCAGCCGCTTTTGCTGAGAGAAAAAGGCAGCAGCTGCCGTTATATGATTGAAAGCCGCTTTGCGCAAAAAGGACTAAGTGTTGTTCCTAAGGTTGAAAGCGTCAGTTCGCTAAGTCTCTTGAAACTTGTCGAAAGCGGAGCAGGGTACGGAATATTTCCACGGTGTATTGTTGCTGAGAATATAGAAAATAATACGTTTATCGAGATTGATTTGGACGACTGTGACTTTTCAAGATGTTTTGAACTGATATTCCAAAAGGGAAAGAGTATGACGCCGGCATTTGAGGCGGTTTTGACTGAGATTAAGGAGTATTGCGCGAATACGAGCAATTAGTGTTTACTTTTTAACTAAAACACTGAACATTTTGCACTTACATAATGAAACCAACCGACTGCCCCAAAAGACAGCCGGTTGATTTTATTATTAAAATTTTCAAATTCCCTCAACATCGACAACATGCTTTCCGGAAGATAACTCAATACGGTGCGATGCTTGTTCCGTACCGTCAAGCAAAAGCCTTTCGGTACCGGTTTTGTTATAGTTGACAGTTAAATGCAGATTTCGCTCAGGAAACTCAAGAGATATTTCAAAGTGCGATCCTATAATAAACGGAGCCCGAAACGCACTCGGCATAAATGTTATATCCATGGTTGTTCCGGCTTTTCCGAGAGTTCCGGTAAGCGTTATTCCGAATAAGCAGTTTAGTACTGCACGCCACAGCCAGGAGGCGGAACCTGTGTACCAGCTCCAACCGCCGCGTCCGGGATTGTCGCCGGCGTATATATCGCCGCAAAGAACATATGGCTCGCATTTGTATATTTCAAAAGCCTGCCTGTCAATGCATCTGTACGCCGGCAGTAAATTTATAAGCGCGTGAACTCCGTCCGATAACATTTTACGTGCATTACTGTCGTTCGGCGAATCTTTAAGGACGTTGCAGCTTGAAATTATCATCGCCATACAGCCCCATACAGCGCCATGCGTGTATTGACCGCCGTTTTCCCGTATCCCGGGCGCATATCCCTTGATGTACCCGGGATTTTTTGCACACGCCGAGAAAGGCGGTGACAGAAGTTTGAATATTTTCGCATCACTGTCATATAACTTTTCGTAAGCATTGCGAATTGCACTGAAACTCATTGCCGGGGGAAGACCTGCGAAAACAGAAAATGCCTGCGATATAAGCTCTATATTGCATTCGTCACTTGCCTGCGAACCGATAGGCGTTCCGTCGTCGTACCATGCACGGAGGAAATATCCTGCACTTTGATCATATGCGTGTTTTTTGATATTCTCGGCAAGTTTTGCAGATTTTTGAGAAAATTTGTCACAGTATTCGGATTTTTTCTCATCTCCCGAAAAAACGTCACAGAACATATCCGTAACAAATTTTAAAAACATGCTGAGCCATACGCTTTCTCCGCGCATGCCGCTCCCTGCTTTGTTAAGACCGTCGCACCAGTCGCCGCTTCCGAGAAGAGCAAGCCCTTTTGCTCCGGTACGCAAATAAGCCCGTTCAAGCGCACGTACACAGTGCATAAAAATGCTTTCGCTAAAGTCTGTTTTGTACGCTGAAACATACTTTTCACTTTCGCCGTTTTCCAAAGGCTCGGACGTCACATATTTCACCATTATATCGGCAAGTCCGTTGTCTCCGGTAAATTTGATATACTCGCATACCGCGTAAACCAAGAACAAATAGTCGTCACTGCATTCGGAGCGGATTCCTCTGTGAAATACCTTTTGGGTAGCTGTGCTTTCCGCATTTCCGCAAGGCACACACTGATGCCACCAGTGAAGAGCGCTTCCGTCCTCAAATTGATGAGCTGCGCTCCTTATTATGTGCGTTTTTGCCTCGGCGGCGTCTGCGTACATAAGCGTCAATGCATCCTGAAGCTGATCCCTGAAACCGTATGCGCCGCCTGACTGATAAAATCCGCTGCGTGCTCTCATACGGCATATTCCGTTCTGATAGGGAAGCCAGAAATTGAATAAGTGGCATAAGGATTTACCTACATCGGAAGATGCGTCCGATTTAACGCTTATTTTCGGAACTACGTGACCGGCAAAATTCTCGGCGCTTATTAAAAGGTTATTACAGTCGGCTGAAATATTTTTTGAGATATAATCAAAAATATTATTCAAATCAGCTGTTCCGCTCTTATAGCAGCCGAGGATAAAACGTGCATATCTTTGCCGTCCTGAGCTCATTTTGCATAATACGTGACCTGCAAAAAGACCGGACTCGGGAAACTCGTAAGAAACATCTTTGCCGATACCCTTAAGAAAACCGGTATAATTCGAAAAATATTCCGAGTATTCGTTTATAAACTCTGCCCGTTCTTCTCGTTCGTACAGTTTGCAAAGACGGTTTTCTTCATTTTTTTCACCCATGACAGGTTTGAGCGCAAACGTGAATGACGCTTCTTTGCCGCCGGTGTCAATGTCAAAGATTTTTACGGGAAGTTTTTCGGGTATATATACTCTCACAGAATATTTTATGCCGTCGCATGTTCCGTGATATTCGGCAAATCCCCTCCCGTAAATTACTTTTTCCGAGACAGCGGCAAGGTCAAACATTTTTTCTCCGCTCACAAGAAAAATCCTTTCTCCGCTCATGTCATCCGTCGGATCATTTTCAAACGGAGAAATCCTCTTTAATACCGAATTTGTGCCAAACGTGTACCCGAAAGAGTTCTGGGTGATGACAGTAGATAACATTCTTCCGCTTAGTACCATGCTTTGCACAACGGCAAACGGCTTATCTTTAAGAACGACATATGAGCTGTTCGGCTCAAAATATCCGTTTCCGGAATACAGGTCTTTGTGACTTTCGGAAGCATGCGTTGTTTCAGAAATGTTCGGTTTCACAATAATGTCAGCATTCACATTGTTTTTCTGATTATTATTCTCAATAAACTGATTGTTGTAAACATTCCGCGTCGTGTCCGCGGCGTCAAATATTCCGTAAGAATATGCTAAAAGCGCTTTTGCGTTGTCGGACAGATTGTTCCTGTCAACAACAAAAATTCCTCCGCCATGCTTTTTTAAATATTCCGAAGCACCGCACTTTTCAAGGATTGAAAGTACCGCATTTTCACACGGCCTGCGGTATTTTTCGCTGTCTTTGTATAAAAGAGCCATGTCGAAAGATATTTTTTTCTTTTTCAGAAGGACAAAAGCCTTTATGAAAATTTCAGCACGCTTTGCAGCCTTGGCGCTTGGAATTTCAACGGTAATAAGAGGAAGATCTCCGGATATTCCGCTTTCCCATAAACAGCCTTTCGAGCTACGTTCTGCGTTTGACGTTTGACTTTCGGATTCCGGAAGATATTTTTCCGGAAACATTATTTTTGAACATATTTCAGATACAATTGCCGCCGCATTTCGTTCGGTAAAAAGACCGCTTCCCATAAGAAGCAGAGTTTCAAGGTTTTCGGCTTTTTCAATATTTTCGCTCTTGTTTGCCGCACGGGCGTTTTCTAATTTTTCGGTCGCTTCTTTCTCACTTTGTGATACGCATAAGAAAAGTCGGCAGGAACATCTCATTTCCCGTGAAAATGCAAGTTCGGTACGGATAAGGCAAAACGGGGAAACACAAGCTCCCGTTTTATTGTCAAGTTCGGACTCAAAAACAGTGTTGTAGTCCGATACAGAGAAAGGAGTGCGGAATAAGTCCTGCTTTTTCGTACAAAATTCCATTCCGGCGTTTTTGTTTTCAAATCCGACGGCTAAAAATACGGGCTTTTCGGTATCCTCATCGCGAACGCGTTTCTCAAAAATGAGCGCCTTTGCCGATTTGTCATAGCGGCTTACGATAAACAAGGAATTGAATGCCGGATGTGAGGCGAAAGCCGCTTCATTCATCATTACCGGCTCAAAGCAAAATGCGGTTTTTAAAGTTGAATTTCTTATACCCGGATTGTTTTTGCGCCGTGCAGTGAAATTAACCGAAACAGATGAATTATCAGCCATAAGGGAATATGATGTTTTAGCTTTTATAGAATCATTTTCAAAAACGTGTGAGAAAGCACCTCCCGAATATTCAAACGAGTATTTTCCGGCATTGCTTTCGAAAGGAAGAACGGACGGAGAGTAAATCAGGTTATCGTATTTGAAAAAAGTGAAAAATCCCTTTTTTACATTTTCATATTTTTTGTCGCACGCATTTATGATTTTGTTTCCAAAATACATCTTTACGCTGCCGAGACTGCTGCCCATAACTCCCGCAAAGCCGTCAGATATAACCCTGCAAAACGGATCCTCGCCTTTTTGGGCGCCCATACTGATATACTTTTTCTCGGGAAACCTGCAAGGCTTTCCATGCTGTTCACCGGTTTTACGTATTTTCCGTACAACGGCGTCTACCGGTATTTTTTCTTCTAAAAATTCATGCGCCGAACGCATTCTTGCATCGTTCATGAACCGCTTTACCGTTATATTGTCAAAGCAAGCGTTAGCGCACGCAATAAAACTCATGCCGACATGATGCGACATGTAGCTTTTGACAGGTGCACCTGCGCCGGCGCTGCGTCCGGGAGTAAAGTCACATGCTTCGTAAAAACCGTATTTTCCGTATAAACCCGACATCGAGAGCTTTTTTAAATTTGCGAGGGGAAGAGTATGATTGAGGCAGAGCGCGAGAAAAGAGGAATAAGGCGATATGACAAGATCGTTTTCAAGCCCTCTTTTTAAACCCAGCTCAGGAATTCCGAAGGCACGGTATCTGTAATTCATGTCGCTGTCAAAAGCAAAGTAACCGCTCTCGGAAATTCCCCATACTTTGTATCCTTTATCAGTCAGCGCATACCGCTGTCTTTGACAGTAAAACGCAAAGCGAAGCGCCTCGTACATAAGCGAACCTTTGACGGTAGGCAGAAACAGAGCCGGCATGAAATACTCAAACGCCGTTCCCGTCCATGAGGCAACTCCTATGCGGTCAGCCTTTTTTACAAGAGGTCTTGAAAGCTTTGCCCAGTGCTTTTTCGGTACTTCACGCTTCGCAAGCGCAATATAGCTTAGCGTGCGGGCTTCACTCATGAGCATGTCGTAGTCGTTGCCGCCCGAAACAATTGCGTTTCCGTTTTCGTCAACAGGAACGCCGATGAGAAACCTGTCGGTGTTTTTGTTGTAAATAGCGGAAAGGTCAGTTTCTTCAAACAAATTTTCAATTCTCCTGCACACAGAGATAAATTCCGTTTTCTCATGAATATACTGCTTGACGCCCTCTTTGAGAACTATAAGACAAGCGAGGAAATTCCCGCTGTCAACACTTGAAATATACTTCGGCTCCAAAAGAGAAAGACTGCACGTGTCATACCAGTTGTATAGATGCCCTTTCCATTTTTTCATTTTTTCAATAGAGGTTAAAGTGTTGTCAAGACGTGCGTACAGATTTTCCGAGTCGATAAAGCCGAAATCTCTTGCGCAAAGTGCGCAGACAAGATAAAGTCCGATATTTGTAGGAGAAGTTCGGTGAGCGTAAATATCACAGGGAAAAAGCTGCAGATTGTCTATCGGCAGAAAGCTGTCGTCGGGACCGACAGTGTTTTCAAAGTAGCGCCACATGTCGCCGGCATATTTTTTAAGCTTTGAGACAGCAGTGCGGTCCTTGGCAGATACATTATCCTTCGCCGTGTTTTCTCCGGATAAGAAATATAGGATTGCCGGTGTGAAAAACCAAGTGAGTCCGATGAGCTTTAAAAAACCGTCAGGGGAAAAGATGAAAATACAAACGCCAAGAGCTGCCGTAATAAGATTTTTTTGAACGTAGTACAGCAGCCCTGCGTCTGAGGCTGCGTCAGACTGCGCCGCCGTTACCCATTCGAGAAGCCGCTTTTTTGAAACAAGCATACGCCATAAGCTTCTTAAAATTGCGTCGAGCGTTACAAAGGCGTTTTTCGGAAGTGTAGCGACAGAAATAAACGCTCTTGACAGACTTTGCCATATGCCGCCTGTTACTCCTTTTGAGAAAAAACGGCGTGCGGCACACTGGAATCCGAGCGTTCTTACAAGCTCCCACGTATCAAAAATCAACGGTAAAACATACGGAATCAGAGAAAAAAATATCAAAACAGAGCGCAAACCTTGCGGCGTAAAGCTTGCCGCTAAAAGGCAGGCAAAAGAAAAAATCGGAGTAATTTCTCTTCTTACGTTGTCAAAAAGTTTGTATTTTGATAAAGGCGAAATATTGTTTTTGACCTTTTTTTTCGAGGCGTTTGTGAAATTACCGAGAATAAAGGCAAGGTTCTGTATGTCGCCTCGTACCCAGCGGTGATGCCGCTTAAAGTACGAAAGCGCATTTTTCGGAAAACCGTCCGTAACCTCAAGATCGCTTATAAGGGCGGCGCGCAGTCTTGAGCCTTCAAGAATATCGTGGCTTAAAACCGAATCATTTGGAAACTCAGTCTCTTTACAGTTAATTACATTTTCAAAGGCGTATTTGTCAAAAATACCTTTTCCGCAGAATATGGCTTCTGAAAAGACAGATTGATACAGATCGAATCTCGCAAAGGAATACGTTTCCATTCCTCCGCAGCCGCAAAGTATTCTCGAAAAAGGTGTTTTTGCAGCGGCGGAAAGCTCCGGCGCAACACGGGGCTGCATTATTCCGTATCCTGATGTGACAATGTGCCTTTTTTCATCTATAACCGGACGGTTGAGAGGGTGAAGCATGGTGCATGCCATTTCTTTTACCGAATCTGACGACAGATTGGTGTCAGCGTCAAGCGTTATTACGTAGCGTATACGGTTGCACAGCGAACGGGGCATACTCGATTCATTTTGTATAAAGCAGTCCTCTTTGCCGCACAAAAAACTGACAAGCTGTGTAACAGCTCCTCGTTTGCGTTCATATCCCATAAATGCGTTTTGCGTTTTTGAGTATTTTCTGGGGCGGATAAACAGAAAAAAGTGATTTCCGTACTTTTGGTTCAGCGCGTTAATTCGAAGAGAGGCGTTTTCAAGTATCTCTCTGTCAGAAGGATTGTCCGCGTGAGGACTGTCTGAGTAGTCTCCGAGAACAGAAAAATAAACATTGTCCATGCCGTTTGAGAGATATAGTTTTTCAAGCCTTGAAAATATCTCTCCGTCAGCTTTTTCCCCGAATAATAAAGTGGTTATGGTAACGAGAACTCCGTCAGCATCGGGCAGTCTGTCAAGATCAAGCCGCGGAAGCGCCGGAGTCTTTACAAACGCCGAAAACAGACGGTCGCAAAGCTGTTTTGCAGCTTCCCATACCGGAAAAATAATCAGAGTAAATATCGGTGAATAAAGACAAAGCGGCAGACAAACCGCTGTAATAAGTGAATAAAGCAAAACAAAATATGCCGCTTTGACCGCCTTGCCGGGAGCCGGATACAGATATGCTCCTATATGTCTGAACCTGCTTCCTTCAGCGGCGGACCGTGCCTTGTCAAGCAGCATTTTTGCGTAGTCTGATTCCTTAATGCCGCTTTTTTTAGATAAATAAGCTATTCTTGAGCGATAGTAGTCTTTGGTTTCTTTTGTCATAACCGGATAAAAACCGGCAGGATCCTGGCGAAGATATTCTTCTGTCAGACAGTTTTCAAAGCTTTTGTCAAATTGATGAACAGCAAGATATTTGAGAGACACAACACAGCGGGCAAGCTCATGAGCATATTCACCCTGAGAGGAAGAAAACGGGTTTGACAGTATTTCCGAACAGGTTTCTGCAACTTTGGAAAGAACCGCCGCAGTAAAAAGTAGCTGCATGCTGTAATAATCGGCAAATTCCGGACGGCTGGCAGCTGTTCTCTCGTCGCTGGCAGAGATGAAAGCCTTGACGCAGGAATTGTCAAGTGCTGTATCAATCATAGAAAAGTATTCTTTAAAAGCATTGTAAAACCTTGGAGTCTTTGTACCGGACAAATGAACGGAAGCCTGAAGGCGGCAGTGATTTTTAAGGCTGTGCAGGACTTCGTTGGCTTTTTCTTCAAAAATATAATAGTTGTCGGCAATCCACTCAAGATGTGATGGCAGAGTTTTTCCTTGCTTTTCAGTAATTTTTGAAGCCTTGTAAGCACGGAAAATCACGGATATATCAAGCTTCACGCTCTTTTTCAGGCTTGATGCGTCAATACATCCGTCAGGCGGATTATTTGATAAAGCCGCCTTTGCCAAAGATTTGTATTTGTTGTTTGCCGAAGCGTCTGACATACTTATTGACCATGCCTTTCTTTTTCGGATAATATCCGGCTTTGAGATAAATTTACAAAACTGGTTTTAGGTAGTATTTGCATGGAACATAAGTAATATGCAAAATATTCAAAAGCTCATAATATTACCGTCATTTTTGTGCTTTACGATTTCTGTGTATGTATATATGTATATTAGTATTGCGGACGTGTATTAGTATATATTAGATAAATGGCAGCAGTAAAAAATTGTTGGCAGCAATGAATACAGATAACGGCATTGAGCCTGAAAGGACGGGTAGATTTGATTAACAGCGAGGAGTATTTAAAAGGATTACCTTTTTGGAACAATCTTTCCGACAGCGAAAGAAAACAGCTTTGTGCGTCGGCGGTAATAAAAAGCTATGATAAAGGGCAGGAAATACACGGCTCGGGAAATGACTGCCTCGGCATGATCTATATTATATCCGGAGAAATACGAATTTATATATTATCGGAAGAGGGAAGAGAGATAACGCTTTTTCGCCTTGAAAACGGTGAAGTGTGCGTATTATCGGCGTCATGCGTTCTGTCGCAGCTGACATTTGAAACACAAATCTGCGCCGAAAAGGAAACGGAGCTTCTCATTGTCAACTCGTCTGTTTTGTCGTCGCTTGCAGAAAAAAATATATATGTGCGCTGCTATATGTATGAGCTTATCGCCGAGCGGTTTTCGTCGGTTATGTGGATAATGCAGCAAATCCTGTTTTTGGGCTTTGACAGACGTTTGGCAAATTTCTTAGTGAGAGAGTGCGCTAAAAACGGTAGAAACGAAATAAACATGACGCATGAACAGATAGCAAAGGACTTGGGCTCTGCAAGAGAAGTCGTGGCTCGTATGTTAAAAAGATTTTCCGCCGAAGGCTTGGTGGAAATTCGCCGAGGTTCAATTATCGTAAAGGATATAGATGCCCTTGAAAGCCTAGCATAACTTGTAACTTTCAACGATTCACAGGTTAGAAGAATATAAAATTCAAAAGTATAACAAGAAGATGGTTCAGCTTTTTTTTGATGACGATGGGCTTTTTTCGAGAGTAAATACTGTAAGAAAATACGGAAATCCGGAGCTTATAAAGGACGCAGTATATTACGACGGCTTGTGCAGTACCGATTACTGTACCTGCGACGTGTTTAAAACCGACGACGGTATAATACATATGATTTATATGGGAAAAACGCCGGACGGAATAATGTGCTGTTTTATGGCGTGCAGTACGGACGGTATACACTTTTCGCCGGAGAACGTTGCAGATAAAACAAACGTTGAAAACAGAGTGCCTCCGCATGAACTGATTGCTTTGAATAACAGCGAAATCGCGGGTGTAATTGAGGACAAAACCGCCTATAAGAGCGAAAGATATAAAATGTTTATAAGCTCCTACAACGGAGAAAGCCTTTCGGTGCCGGACGGCGAGCACATTTTCTGAGAGCTTTACGGCAGAATTTTACGGTACACAAATCAGCGGCATGTGTACCGTTTTTTACAAAAAATAACACAAATGTGACTTTGTCACGGTACAGTAGAATAAAATGTAGTATAATGAGCACACAAACAAGAAACGGAGGCGAGAATTTGCAGTATTTTATAACCTTTCTCGAGGGACTTATTTCATTTATTTCTCCTTGTATTCTGCCAATGCTGCCGATTTATCTTTCATATTTTGCCGGAACGGCTTCTGAAAACGTAAATACGGGCACTGGTGAAACCGCAAAAAGCGGAAAAAATGACGGAGTTCTTGTCAGAGCCCTTGCGTTTGCCGTCGGTTTTACGGTAGTTTTCTCTTTACTTGGACTATTTGCCGGCACGCTCGGAGTATTGCTTAATAAGTACCGGACGGCGGTGAACATAGTCAGCGGAGCGATTGTTGTCCTGCTTGGATTAAGCTTTATGGAAGTAATCAGAATACCGTTTTTTAACGGAGCCGGAAAGGCGAGAAAGATTACAGGAATTTTTTCGGCATTTCTCTTCGGAGTGGTTTTCTCGATAAGCCTTACGCCCTGCGTCGGAGCGTTTTTAGGTTCAGCGCTGATGCTTGCCTCAAGCTCGGGCGGAGCGCTCATGGGAATGCTGCTGCTGCTTTCCTATTCCCTCGGCATGGGAATCCCGTTTGTTCTGTCGGCGGTGCTTATAGATAAGCTTTCAGTGCTTTTCTCGGCAATAAAAAAGCATTATCGGGTTATAAACATCGTTTGCGGAGTGTTTTTGATAATAGTGGGTATTGCAATGATGTTCGGCGTGCTGAACGGAATATTAGTACTGTTTTCATGATGTGTGAACGCTGAATATGCGGTAAAGCGGCGGTGAAATAAACGGCAAAAAGCCGTAAAAAATGCAGACTGAAAGGATAGTGACGAATTTGAAAGTAAAAAATATTATCATACTGGCGGTTGTTTTTGTAATTGTCATAGTTGCGGCAGTGTTTGGATATAATTATCTGTCAGAAAGATACCTGCCCGACAGCGTGCCGTTTGATAATCCTGCGGCAGGGGACATTCAGCAGGAACAGGAGCAAGATGACGCAGAAACGCCGGACAGTACTGAGAACAATACGTCGGATGAATATGCGGCACCGGATTTTACGGTATACGACGAATCCGGAAACGCAGTGAAACTGTCGGACTTTGAAGGAGATCCGGTTGTGATCAATTTCTGGGCAAGCTGGTGCGGACCGTGTAAGTCGGAACTCCCGGCTTTCGATAAACTTTCAGCTGAGTACGGTGAAGACGTGAAGTTCATGATGGTTAACCTTACCGATGGCGTGCGTGAAACGGTAGACGGAGTAAAGGAGTTTGCCAAAGAAAACGGATATTCTTTCGAAGTGCTTTATGATACCGACTATGAGGCGGCTTACGCATACGGAGTGTATTCAATTCCCATGACAGTGTTTGTTGACGAAAGCGGAAACATTTATACAGGCTATATAGGAGCAATAAACGAAACAACTTTAGAAGAAGTCATAACTGAATTGATAGGAGAGTGATTATTCATGGCGATTACGCTGAATCCCGACAAAGAAGTGGTAAAAACAGTAAAAGAAGGGCTTAAGGCTACCGGTGGATATTGTCCCTGCAGAACTAAAAGAACAGAAGAGTATAAATGCATGTGCAAGGAATTCAGGGATCAGATAGCCGATCCGAATTTTGAAGGATATTGCCACTGCATGCTGTATTACAAGTCAAAATAAAGACAAGCAAAATATTAAAAGACAAACCAAAATATAATAGATCAAAATATAGTCGTAAAGGAGAGATTAAAAATGGCAGAAGTTAAAATTACAAAGAGCAATTTCAAACAAGAGGTATTAGGTTCAAATATCCCGGTACTCGTAGATTTTTGGGCAACATGGTGCGGACCGTGCAGAATGCTTTCACCGGTTATTGAAGAAATAGCCGAGGAGAATGACGGCGTCGTAAAAGTAGGAAAAGTAAACGTAGACGAAGAGCCTGAGCTTGCAGCTGAATTCGGAATAGCAAGCATACCGACCGTTTTGCTCTTCAAAAACGGTAAAGTGGTTAGTTCTTCCGTAGGCTTCAGACCTAAAGCTCAGATTGAGGCAATGTTCAAATAATTCAAGTAATAAATAAAGCTTACGATGGTATACAAGGAAGGTATACAAGAAAGTTTAAGGCAAAGGAAGTTGATTACCTTGGGAATTTTCGGATTGTTTTCAAAGCCCGTAACCGACAAGGGCGTGTCGGATTATAAAAACACACCAAACGCCGTACTGCTTGACGTAAGAACGCCGGAGGAATACGCACAAGGGCATATTCCTGACAGTATAAATATACCGCTTTCTCAGATAAATGACGACGTACCTTGTGCCATAAAAGACAAAAATACACCGTTATTTGTATACTGCAGAAGCGGAGCAAGAAGTTCACAGGCAGTGTCACAACTTAAGAGAATGGGGTATATAAGCGTAGTAAATATCGGAGGTATACTTGATTATACCGGAGAAATTGAAAGAGGTTGAGAAAGTGAAAATAGTAATAGTAGGCGGAGTTGCCGGCGGAGCAAGTGCAGCCGCAAGACTGCGCAGATTAGATGAAAAAGCAGAAATTGTGATGTTTGAGAAGAGCGGATATATTTCTTACGCAAACTGCGGACTGCCCTACTATATAGGCGGGGAAATAACCGACAGCGAAGAGCTTACTCTTCAGACGCCGCAGAGCTTTAACGCAAGATTCAACGTTGATGTCCGAGTAAACAGAGAAGTTATAGATATAAACAGACAGAGTAAAACAGTTACTGTTCTAAAGACTGACAGCGGAAAGACATATGAGGAAAGCTATGACAAGCTGATCTTGGCTCCGGGAGCAATGCCGATTGTTCCGAATTTCTCAGGAGTTGAGAACGAAAGAATTTTTACTCTCAGAAATGTCGAAGACACGTTCAAAATCAAAAGCTTTATAGATGAGAAGCAGCCGAAGTCGGCAGTGGTAATAGGCGGCGGATTTATCGGACTTGAGATGGCGGAAAATCTCGTCTCTCAAGGCATTGAAGTTACGCTTGCGGAAAAAATGCCGCAGCTTCTCGGCACTCTTGACTCGGATTTGGCTTCATTTGTTCACGCCAAATTTGCTTCAAAGGGCGTAAACTTAAAACTCGGCGTGACGGTAAAAGGCTTTGAGAGCCGTAACGGTAAAATAGCAGTGTTAGCGGATGAAATTCCTGAAACAGTCGCCGATATGGCAGTGCTTGCGCTGGGAGTGACTCCTGACAGCTCACTTGCTTCAAAAGCCGGACTGGAACTCGGTATGAAGGGTTCAATTGCCGTAAACAGCCATATGCAAACGTCTGATCCGGATATATACGCAGTAGGAGACGCAGTCGCGGTAGAGCACTTTGTCACAAAGCAGCCGGCGCTTATATCTCTCGCAGGTCCGGCTAATAAGCAGGGACGTATCGCCGCCGATAATATTTACGGTATAAGCAGCGTTTACCAAGGTTCACAGGGCTCGTCGGTAATAAAGCTTTTTGACATGACGGCGGCAACTACCGGAATAAATGAAAAACAGGCAAAAGCGCTCGGACTTGATTACGATAAGGTGATTTTGTCACCGTCCTCACATGCCGGATACTATCCGGGCGGAAAAGTGATGACGCTGAAAGTAATATACGAAAAGAAAACGCTCAAGATACTCGGAGCGCAGATAGTGGGCAGTGACGGCGTCGATAAAAGGATAGACGTGATTGCTGTTGCTATTCGTGCAGGTCTTTCCGCAATTCAGCTAAAAGACCTTGATCTCGCGTACGCTCCGCCGTATTCCTCGGCAAAAGATCCGGTGAATATGGCAGGATTTATGATTGAAAATATAGAAAACGGACTTGTTAAGCAGTTCCACTATGACGACATAGCAGAACTTAGAAACAGAAACGACTGCATATTGCTCGATACCCGAACAAATACAGAGTATTCACGAGGACATGCGGAAGGTTTTGTACATATCCCGGTCGATACTTTAAGAGACAGACTGGATGAGCTTGATAAATCCAAAAAAGTTTACGTGATGTGCCAGAGCGGACTCAGAAGCTATATTGCTTGCAGAATTCTGTCTCAAAACGGATACGATTGCTATAATTTTTCCGGAGGATACAGACTGTATAACAGTATAAAGAATGATATCGTTCCGGCGGATAAAGCGTATCCGTGCGGAATGGAAAAATAAGTTGATGGGTAGAATGGGGCTCTGCCCCATACCCCGCCCGCTTTTTCTTTTTATAAATGAGGTTTTAACGTTAGTTTTCTTGCTGGTATTTTACTCAGGCGGCAAACCAAAACCCCATTAACAAAAAACCCAAAATTTCCCCAAAACACCGCCTGTGTTAGCCCGCAGTTGATAAGGAAAAAATAAAAACTGTGTTTTCTTGCGTTTCCACATAATGAGGAATTTCCGGTATCGCCGTAAAACATACGAAGCAGAGCGGAGTCGGAGTTTTACGGCGTCCATGGGAGCCGAGAGGGTGCACACACTTCCGGGTACTTTTTGGAAGCTTTTTTCTTCGAGGAAAAACTGCGGCAACAACACGCTGTGAATTACAATTTGCTATCTCATAAGAAATGAAAATAAACAGAATGCCATTTTAAAAAAGTTCCATGAATTATATTTTTTTACATAAAATAAATAAAATATTAATATATTCGGGCTCAATTTTGTTGAAATCAATATTTGTTTGCTATATAATATAACCAAGTGGAGCGAAAAACCTTAAAAAGGATTGATTTTCCCTAAAATGGAGCGAAATTTAAGAGGAGGTGCATGGCGTGTTTTCCGGAAAAGCTTATCACACAATCGACGCTAAGGGAAGACTGTTTATACCTGCCATGTACCGTGAAGAACTCGGAAACAGCTTCATTGTCGCAAAAGGTTTTACCGATCCGTACCTCATTGTTTATCCTCAAAGTGAATGGGAAACTTTCATAGAGAAGGTAGACGAGCTGGGACTTGATAAAAGGGCAAGAAGTTTGAAAAAGTACTTTATGATGAGCGCAAATCCAACTGAAATGGACGCACAGGGCAGGTTTGTTTTGTCTAAAGAACATAGAGAGTTTGCCGGACTTACTAAGGAAGTCATTGTTTTGGGAATGAATAAAACAATAGAAATCTGGGACAGAGCATTGCTTGAAAAGCAAACCGAACAGCCGCCTGAAGACTTGGAAGAGTTTCTCAGTATGCTTAAATAATAACCGGGTAGGAAAGCAGGTAGAAAATGCAGGAGAATTACGGACACTATTCGGTTATGCTTGCCGAGACCGTAGACAGCTTGAATATAAAGCCCGGCGGAGTGTACGTGGACTGTACCCTCGGAGGAGCCGGACACTCAGCGAGAATTCTTGAAAAAATGGGCGGCGACGGAAAACTTGTAGGCATTGACCGTGATGAGTACGCAATACAAAAAGCGTCGCAGCGCCTTGAAAAATACAAAGACAACATTTTGCTGATTAAGGGCAATTTTTGCGACGCCCCCGAGCTGTTAAGCGAAAACGGTATACATAAAATTGACGGAGTGGTCGCAGATCTCGGAGTATCTTCCTTTCAGCTTGATAACGCTGACAGAGGTTTTTCGTATATGCACGACGCTCCGCTTGATATGCGTATGTCAAGACAGGACAAGCTAAGTGCGTACGACGTAGTAAACGGTTATGAAGAAAAAGAACTGTCACGTATAATAAATCTTTTCGGCGAAGAAAGATTTGCGTCAAAGATAGCGTACAATATATGCCGTACAAGAGAAAAACAACCGATTAAAACAACCGCAGAGCTTGCGGAAGTGGTGAAAAACTCGATACCTGCCAAAAACAGAGCCGACGGACCTCACCCGGCAAAAAGAACTTTTCAGGCGATCCGAATAGAGGTAAACGGCGAGCTTGACGTTATAGACAAGATGATACTCGGCCTTTTTCCGATGCTTGAATCCGGGGGGAGGATGGCGGTAATTACCTTCCATTCACTTGAGGACAGAATCGTTAAGCATACCTTTGCGGAACTTGCAAAAGGCTGTGAGTGCCCGCCTGATTTTCCGGTGTGCGTGTGCGGGAAGAAGCCGCAGGGCGTTGTCGTGACAAAAAAACCGATTTTGCCTTCAGAGCAGGAGCTTGAGGAAAATCCTCGTTCCAGAAGCGCAAAACTGAGAGTTTGCGAAAAAATTTAAATATATAAAGTGGGAAAAATACAAAACAAATATGATGAAAGAAAGGAATGCTGCAAAATGACGTATAATGCCGGCATAGAATACATAAATCTCAAGGACGCTAAATACAATAGAGATAAGAGGATGATGAAAACCGGCGTAAAATCTCCGGTATCAGTATCGGCAAACACCGTCAGAACAGCTCCTGTTCGTTCGTCACAGAACACCGCTGTTTCCAGAAGCAAAAATAACGCTTCGAGGAATACCGCAAGTTCAGTTATCCCTGTTAAAAGAAATGTACCGGCATATGCTAAGACAATGTCAAAACCATATTCATATTCACGAGCACACGCTTCCGTACGTGTAAATCCTGTCGATGAAGAGTATACGGCAAAGGACGTTATCGGCGACATTGCTGATGCGATAGGTCGTGCTGCGGCAAAAAAGCTCAAGGAAGCCGAGAGGGAAAGATCAAGACGCCCGAGATACATAGTTAGAAAAGCGGAAAATATAAAACCGCTGCCTATATCTGTCATAGGCTATATGCTGGTCTTTGCGGCTATCGCAGCATTCTTGGTTCTTGGCAACAGCAGGATAAACGAGGCAACGCTAAAGGCTGATGCTCTTAAAAGTGAGATAGCGCTTGAAACAGAGCGCTCATATGAGCTGTCATCTGCAATAAACCAGAGAAAAGATATGGCGTATATAGAAGATTACGCTGAAAACGTTCTCGGTATGGTTAAATCGACCGATGTTGCAAAAAGATATGTGAGCATTTCGGGCGAAGACAAGATAGTTGTAAGAAACGCTGCCATTGAACCGTCAAATCAAACAGCGGAGCAGACGGTATCAGGAAATTGAAGTAAATATTAGGCAAACAGGAGGATGCACATGTTTGGAAATAATATAAAGAAACCGATGTATATCCGTGGGATAATGGTTATTTGTGTGTTCATCCTGCTTGCGGTGCTTTTAGGAGCAAGACTTTGGTATTTGCAGATAATAGAAGCTGATAAATATAAAACGGGAGCATACGAGCAGTATACTACCGAAATAACAATAAGCCCTCAAAGGGGTACTATTTACGACCGTAACATGACGCCGCTGGCTGTAAGTGCTACGGTTGAAACTGTTTTTATATCACCGTACGAGATAGCTACACAAAACGAAAACAAGCCGGCGGATGAAATTGTTGATATTGAGGCTGAAAAGAATAAGATAGCGGATTTTCTTTCTGTTACGCTTGACGTTGACAAACAAGAGATCCTTGATCGTATGGAAAAGACGAATTCGCAGTATCAGATTATAAAGAAAAAAGTAGAAAGAGATATTTGCGACCAAATAAGAGTTTTTATTAACGAAAATGATATAGTCGGCATACATCTTGAGGAAGATGTAAAAAGATATTATCCGTACGGCAGTCTTGCCAGTCATGTTATCGGTTTTACTAATTCTGAAAACGTCGGAGTACTGGGCGTGGAGTCGTATTATGAAAACTACCTCAAGGGAAGCTCCGGAAAGATAGTGACAGCGCAAAACGCAACCGGCAAGGATATGCCCTTTGAATATGAAAGTTACGTCGAAGCAGAGAACGGAACAAACGTTGTCCTGACGATAGATTGGCAAATACAGTCTATTTTGGAAAAAAATCTCGAAATCGCGCTCAGCGATACAAATGCGCAAAACCGTGTTTTCGGCATTATAATGGACGTTAATACCGCTGAAATTCTAGCTATGTCTACCAAACCCGACTACGATTTAAATTCTCCGTATGAACTGGATGAACTTTCTCAAGCCAAACTTGATGCTTTTGTCGGAACAGAGGAAGAGAAAAATACTTACTATAAAGAACTGCTTGAAGGACTTTGGAAAAATAAAGTAATAACAGAGACGTATGAACCCGGTTCAACCTTTAAACTCATAACAAGCGCTATGGCTATGGAAGAAAACGTTGTGTCCGAGAGCGATATGTTTTATTGCTCAGGTTCAAAGAGTATCGGAGGGTATGTAATACACTGCCATCAGGCCGGCGGACACGGTTCGGAGAACTTTGAGCAGGCACTGCAGAATTCCTGTAACCCGGTGTTTATGGAACTTGCCGAAAGAGTCGGAAAAGAGAGTTTTTATAAATATTTTGAGGCGTATGGCTTTACAGAAAAAACAGGAATTGATTTAGCCGGAGAAGTTTCAAGTATATACCACACAAATATTGATGAATTCAACCAGACCGAGCTTGCTGTTTATTCCTTCGGTCAGACCTTTAAAATTACACCTATGCAGCAGATCTGCGGAGTTTCCGCAGTGGCAAACGGGGGAGATCTGCTGAAGCCTCATGTTGTTAAAGCCCTGGTTGACGATGAGGGAAATGTAATAAAGAGTTATGATACCGAGGTAGTACGCAAGGTAAACTCTGAAGAAACTTCAAAAACGCTGATGGCATATCTGATGAACGGCATAAACGTAGGTTCGACAAAAAATGCTTACGTAAAAGGGTATAATATAGCAGCGAAAACCGGAACTTCACAAAAAAGAGATAAGGAAGGCAATCTTTATATAGGTTCCTGCGTTGCCTTTGCACCGGCAGAGGATCCTCAGATAGCAATACTTATCGGTATAGACGAACCGTCAAACGGTGAGTACTACGGAGGAGTTATCGCGGCTCCGGTTGTTTCGTCCGTACTTTCGGAAGTTTTGCCTTACCTCAACATAGAACCTTCTCTTACTGAAGAAGAAGCGGCGACGCTTGATGTTCCGGTGTCGGATTACAGAGGAATGACTCTTGAAGAAGCAAAAGAAGCAGTCCAAAATTCCGGATTTACCACAAAGGTAATAGGAGATGGAGATACAGTTACAGAACAGCTTCCTCGTTATGGCGGAAAGATCCCGCAGGGAGGAATAGTAATACTGTATACCGGCTCCGAGGTCCCGACAGAAAACGTGACTGTTCCTGATGTGTCCGGATATTCGCCGGCACAGGCAAATAAGACGCTTATAAATGCTGGACTGAATATAAGAATGGAAGGCGCTTACAGAGAAGATGTTTCGGGCGCAGTAGCCTCAAAACAGACTCCGGAAGCTGGAGCTGTCGTTCAACCCGGAACTGTCGTGGAAGTTGAATTCTGGCATATGGATTCGTATGATTAACCAATGCGGTCAAAACCAAGGAATGTAATTGGAGAGTGTTAGGTATGGACAATACAACCTATGTTATGCTTGGCGGAGCTATAATTTGCTTTGCCGCGACGGCGGTGTTGGGGAAAATATTTATTCCTGTGCTCAAGAGTATTAAAATGGGACAGAAAATATTGGATATAGGCCCGAGATGGCATAAATCCAAAGAAGGCACTCCGACAATGGGAGGACTGTTCTTCATAGTGCCGATTGTGGCTGTCGGAGCTGCAATAGGCGTTATCAGCGGCAACAGCGCAATATATATACACCTTGCATTCCTGCTTCTCAACGGAGCTATCGGTTTTATCGACGACTACGTAAAGTTCTTCAAAAAGCAAAATGCCGGACTTTCTCCGTCGCAAAAGATGATTTTGCAGTTTACTGTTGCGGCGGCATACATATTCGCTCTTTACGCTACCGAACATATCGATACTGTTATAAAACTGCCGTTTACAAGCGAAAGCTTTGAATTAAATATCGTTGTGTATTGCCTGCTTGCCGTAGTCGGAATAGTTTTTACGGTAAACAGCGTAAACCTTACTGACGGAATAGACGGACTTGCGTCAAGCATTACCGCAGTTGTGATGGTGTTTATGGCTGCTCTTGGATTTAAGACAGAGAATGAAATTGCCGTTATACTGTCAGGCTGTGTTATCGGAGGAACGCTTGGATTCTTGGTATATAATTTTTATCCGGCAAAGGTTTTCATGGGCGATACCGGCTCTCTGTTTCTCGGGGCTGCGGTCAGCAGTATGGCGTTTGTACTCGATTGTCCGCTGCTGCTGATTTTTACGGGATTTATGTATTACGTGGAAGCGTTTTCGGTAATAATACAGGTAACAAGCTATAAGCTTACAAAAAAAAGAGTGTTTAAAATGACGCCGATACATCATCATTTTGAGATGAGCGGATGGTCGGAAATAAAAATAGTTACCGTGTTTTCGGTAATAACTGCGTTAACATGCACGCTTGGAAGCTTCGGATTTTTGCCGGTGCTGTAATGATGCAAATGTAATGTAAAGACATAAAATTTCATAAGAAAAGAGGAAGAACTTTGGATAATACCGGCTTCGGTTATGGAATAGAAAATCAAAACAACAGTACAAAGAAAGTTCCGAAAAAGAAAATTCCAAAAAAAGCCGAACCGAGACGCCGAAGTGTTGTCAAACTGGTTGGCGGGGTAGACAGACCTTTTCTTGTAACTATAATTCTTTTGCTGTGCCTTGGAACTGTTATGGTTTTCAGCGCAAGCTATCCGTACGCAAACGCAAATTTTAACGGAGACAGTTATCGCTTTGCAAGGCGGCAGCTGATGTTTGTAATTCCCAGTATAGCTGCAATGCTTATAATAGCTAAAGTAAATTGGTTCAATTACTATAATATACGTAAGCTGACAAAATTAGCTTTGATAGTGTCAATAATACTGCTTGCCGGAGTTCTGGTTGTGGGAAAAAATCTCGGCGGCGCAACAAGATGGTATTCAATAGGTCCGATAACAGTCCAGCCGTCGGAAATAGTGAAATTTACGCTCGTTATGTTTTTCGCCGATTACGCTGACAGATACGCAGAGCAAATACGGACAAAAGGAAGTCCGAAAAGCATACTGACCGTCGTGCTGCCGTTCGTGCTTATCTGCGGAGCCGGAGCAGGAATGTTTATAGTATTTGACAATAAAGTGATTGGCGCGGTGTTTGCCGGAGCCATACTGCTTATGGCACTTGCGTTCATGTATATATCAAATATGAAAAAAACAGCGCCTGCTTTTTATTACGGAGTTCTTCCTTATATTATAATTCTCGGCATAGTTGGAGTGCTGCTGTATCTTCAGCCGCATGTATCAGGTCTTATTATCATGGCTGGAATTACGTTTGCCATGATGTTTATGGGAGGAACGAATTTGTTCTATCTCATTTCCGGAGCGGGAGTAGGAGCTGTCGGACTTTTTGTAATAGCAATGACAATGGGCCATTCATCAAGCCGTATAAAAGTTTGGCAGGATCCGTTCTCATATTTGCTTGAAGGTGGTTGGCAGCCGGCTCAGTCATTGTACGCAATAGGCTCCGGTGGCTTTTGGGGAGTAGGTTTCGGAAACAGCAGACAAAAGCATCTGTACCTGCCGGAACCGCAAAACGACTACATCTTCTCAATATGGTGTGAGGAGATGGGTTTCATAGGCGCTATGCTTGTTATTTGTATATTTCTGTTTTTCATATATAGAGGAATTTTGATAGGACTTCGTGCTCCGGACAGATTCAGTTCGTTGCTTGTAATCGGAATAATAATGCACGTCGGACTTCAGATGGTTCTTAATATCGCCGTCGTAACCAACTCACTGCCGAGTACCGGTATTTCACTTCCGTTTTTCAGTTACGGCGGAACGTCAATTCTGATATTACTCGCGGAAATGGGGGTTGTGCTGTCGGTGTCGCGCTTTTCTTCGGTTGAAAAAAGTACCGGAGAAGACGACAAAACGAGACAAACTTCGCCGCAGTAAAATGTTATTATATACAAAATGCCAAACAGCGTAATAATTCGTGCTTAAAGAGAGGTACTCAAAAAATGAGAGTTCTTGTCAGCGGAGGCGGAACTGCCGGACATATAAATCCGGCTCTTGCCATAGCGGATAAAATAAAGTCGGAAAGGCCTGACAGCATTATAGAATATGTGGGAACTCCGACCGGAATGGAAACAAGACTTGTTCCCAATGCCGGCTATAAAATTCATACTGTTGCGGTAAGAGGATTTAAAAGAAAACTCAGCCTCTCAAATATAGACGCAGCGGTTAAAGCGGTTACATCCGTTCAGAAAGCAAAAAAAATAATTCGTGAATTCGAGCCGGACATAGTTATAGGAACGGGCGGATATGTAAGCTGGCCGGTTGTAAAGGCGGCGGCAAAACTCGGTGTTCCTACTCTTATCCACGAGCAAAATGCTGTTCCCGGTGTTACCACAAAAATGCTTTCCAAGTACGTAGACCGAGTTCTTATCAGTTTTGAAAACTCCATGGAGTTTTTTGACTGCAAAAAAGATAAGCTGGTTTTTACAGGAAACCCTGTTTCGGAAAAAATGCTGTCGGCAAACAAAGATGAAACTCGCCGCCTGCTTGGAATTGAGGATAATAAAACCGTTATCCTTTCCGCCGGCGGAAGTCTCGGAGCCAAGATGATAAATGAATCTGTTCACTACCTGATTAAACACTATACCTCGTGTACGGACAAAGTTAGGCACTTTCACGCTACGGGACGCGGAGGATATGATGAACAGGCACTGCTGTACAGGTCCGAAGGCTTTACCGAGGCTGACAGTGAAACTCTTAAAAAAGGCGGCGTAACGGTTAAAAAGTACATATATAACATGCCGGAATTACTTGCTGCGGCTGATATTGTAATATGCCGTGCCGGTGCTATGACGCTCTCAGAAATAGCTTGCATGGGAAAAGCGTCAATAATAGTGCCGTCACCAAACGTAACCAACAATCATCAGTATAAAAACGCAAAGGTACTTGCAGATGCAGGAGCTGCGGTGCTGATTGAAGAGAAAGATTTAACCGGACAGCTGCTTTGCGAAAAAGTTAAATATTTTGTGGATAATCCTGAAGAAAGAAAAAAAATGGAGGATAACGTACGCAAGTTTGCTGTTATGGACGCACTTGACAGAATATATTCCGAAATTTGCGGGCTTGCGGACTGAACTGTGAGAATTAATTGTGGGAATTAATTTGAAGATGCTTTGGAGGAGTTAAATGGACGGCAACCGGGTTAACTCAAAAAGGTCGACCGAAATGGACGTATCAACTGCGAAAAGAAGAGTTGTAAAGAAAAAGGCAAAAAATAAGTTTTTCGCATTTTTGGTTGTGCTGATTTTGATGGTTCTTACGGCTTGGCTGTTGTTTGATAAAATATTTGTAATTAAGTCTTTTAAAATCAGCGGCGGTATTGAATATACCGAAGAACAGGCTGCGGCGATGGCGGAAAAAATAGGACTTAAAAGCGGAATGCATATGTTCGGCTTTGATAAAAATGAAGCGCAGCAGTTGGCAAAATATGCGCTTTCAGAGTTTGACAGCGTAAAAATTGAATATGACATTCCCGATAAGATAGTATTCAAAGTTGTTGAATCTGAGCCGGCAATGTATATTTCGCAAGGCGATTATACGTTTATTTTGTCGGAAGGCTTGAGGGTAATGTCTATGTCGGATAGCTCTGAACAGGCGGAGAACCTTGAGCTAAAGCACGTCTACATAAGCGGAGTAACGAGCTGCGTTGCCGGCGAGTTCCTTTCGACTGATAATAACTCCGACACCATACTTAAGGAGCTGTATGCTGTTTTAAAGGAAGAAGAAGTGCTTGCCGAGGCAGATGAAATAGATGTTACGAATAGGTTTGCGCTGACATTTAAATATAAGGACAGGTATGACGTTAAACTTGGAGATTCGGAAAATCTGACAGTGAAAGTCAGGTTTATGAAATCGATAGAAGAAAAACTGAAAGATACTGATAAAGGTTCTATCGACGTTTCAGATGAAAACTACCGGGAAGGTATCTTTAAGGCTTACAATTAACCGCATAAATAAATGTAAAAAAAATGTTAACTGCTGAGCTTTTTGCCAAAAAGCCTTGAAAATTGATTGTGAAAAGTTTATTATATATATTGTATAGATATCTCTGTGATAATTTGCACTGCATATAATTTGAATGACGATAGAAAACAGGAGGAAGTTTAAATGAATTTCGATTACGATGCGAGTTTGGATTCCGGCGCAAAAATAAAGGTTATCGGCGTCGGCGGCGCCGGAAACAACGCTGTTAACCGAATGGTAACTGAAAATGTGAAGGGCGTTGATTTTGTTGCCGTAAATACCGACCAGCAGGCACTTTACCGCTGTGCGGCTCCGGGAAAAGTACTTATCGGTGAAAAGCTTACTAAGGGCAGAGGTGCCGGAGCAAACCCTGATGTTGGAAAGAATGCGGCGGAAGAAAATATAGATGACATAAAGAAAACACTTGAAGGCACGGATATGGTGTTTATAACTGCCGGCATGGGCGGCGGAACGGGAACCGGAGCGGCTCCTGTTATCGCAAAACTCGCCAAGGATATGGGCGTTCTTACCATAGGTGTTGTAACCAAGCCGTTTGCTTTTGAAGGCAAAAAGAAGATGGAGCAGGCTGAGGCTGGAATATCAGCTCTTAAGCAGCATGTAGACTCGATTATTATAATTCCTAACGAAAGACTTAAGTTCGTTTCCGAAACCGGCAGGCTTACTCTTGCAACTGCCTTCCAGGTGGCTGACGACGTGCTTCGCCGCGGTGTTCAGAGCATTACCGACCTTATCAATGTACCTTCATTTATGAACCTTGACTTTAATGACGTTGTAACAACCATGCAGAACGCCGGACTTGCTCATATGGGCGTTGGTTCTGCTCAGGGTAAGGACAAGGCTGAGGTCGCCGCTAAGGCTGCTATATCAAGTCCGCTTCTTGAAACATCCATCACAGGATGCAGGGGAATTATTATCAACTTCACATCTTCTCCGGACATCGGACTTGATGAAGTTGAGTACGCCGCAAGCCTTGTCGGACAAGAGGCTCATCCGGATGCAAATGTTATCTGGGGTGTTACATTTGATGAAAAGCTTGAGGATGAGATGCGCGTAACAGTAATAGCAACAGGTTTTGACGCAGATAAGACTGATGCAAAGGTCGTATCAAGACCTGTAATGGATAAGCTTGAGTCTTCGGAAAATGCAGCATCTTCTGATACAGCTGCCGGAATCGCTGATAAAACCGTTGCCGGTGATGAAATAGAAGACGCTTTGAATTTGTTCAAGAAACGCGGTTCAAGTCCCTCAAGACTTAATTTCTAATTAAAATATTGCAAACTTCGGCATCCGCACCGATAGAAAAGTGCGGGTGCTGTTTTGTTATTTATACTTTAAATTTGGGCGGCACTGCTTGATATTGGACGCAATCTGTGGTACAATAAAAAATAAAGTTTCATGGAGGCAATATGTCGGAAAAAGAATTTGATTTGCAAAATTCCTCAAATAATAAAATAATATGTGTCGTAGGTCCGACTGCCTCGGGAAAATCAGCGCTTGCCGTAGATATTGCTTTGCATTTTGGAGGAGAGGTAATTTCGTGCGATTCAATGCAAGTATATAAAAACATGAATATTGGAACCGCCAAAACAACTGAACCTGAAATGAAAGGTGTTGCGCACCATCTCATAGATATATTGGACATAAATCAAAAATTCAGCGTCTCGGATTATGTCCGCCTTGCTTCGGATTGTGTGTCAGACGTGCAAAACCGGGGTAAGCTTCCTGTTTTTTGCGGCGGGACAGGCTTGTATATTGACAGCTTTATAAAAGGCATTGAGTTTGGAGAGTATCAGGTGGATCCTGACCTTGCAAAAAAATATCAAGAGATTGTAAGCACTTCAGGTTTTGAAAGTTTACATAATCTGCTAAAGTCTGTTGATCCGGAGTCTGCTGAAAAAATACAGCCTGAAAATGTAAAACGTGTTATGAGAGCGCTTGAGGTCAGCGAGTCAACCGGAATTCCAATGTCACGCTGGAACCGGCTTCAGCTTGAGAAAGCAGTGAAGCGCGACGCTTTGTATATTGGGCTGACTTTTGAGAACAGAAGCGTATTGTATGACAGAATAAACAAAAGGGTAGACGATATGATGAGAGCAGGTCTGCTCGAAGAAGCTTATGGACTTGTGCAGTCAGGCATAGAAAGCAGTCCGACAGCCGGACAGGCTATCGGATATAAAGAGTTTTATCCATACTTCAAGGGCGAGGCCCGGCTTGACGAATGCGTGGAAAGGCTTAAAATAAACTCAAGACATTACGCTAAACGTCAGATTACATGGTTTTCAGCCAACAAGGAAATTATGACAATAGCTGTCGATTCTATGACGAAAGAAGATGTCCGCCGCAGAGCCTTTGAAATGTGTGAGCAGTATCTTGACAAAGAACGGCAGGAGAAATAATATTATAAATTCTGAGAATGGGAGGAGTAACATTGAATAAACGCATATCATCGTTTTTTTGCGATCCAAAGACAGTAATTAAGAATGTTGCGATATTTTTGCTTATGATATTTTTGTCGGTGTATGCTTTTTTTCAGATACTCCCTACATTTGCCCAGAAAATAGAAACGGAAACAGCCTTGCCGGTTTCTGTTTATGATACGACACAAACAACAGGGTATATTTTCAGAGAAGAACAGCTTGTATCCGGTCCCTCAAACGGCATAGCCGTTACCCTGGTGAAGGACGGAGAGAGACTGTCAAACGGACAGCACTTTGCAAATGTGTACAGTAATGCGGATGCCGCAAAACTGCAAGAGGAGATAAATGCGATAGACAGAAAAATAGAAACGCTGTCAAAAAGCGTCGTAGATACGGATTTGTATGTTACGGATATTACAAAAACAGATGAAGCAATTTCTGATAATTTTGATGAACTCTTCTCTAAGATAGCCAAAAACGACCTTACGGACACTCTTAATATTCAAAAAGACCTTCTTGTTAATCTAAACAAGAAAGATATGATAGTTAATATGACCGATAGCTATGACGCAGAAATTGCTTCGCTCCAGACTCAAAGAAATGCAATTTTAAATCGCATAAACTCTATGACGCAAAAGCTTATTGCGCCGTTTTCCGGATATTATTACGGCGATACTGACGGTTATGAAACCATTTTTGATCCTGCTGAGCTTGAAAATCTCACTATTGAGCGATTTCATGAAATTATATCTCAGCCGCCGGTTCAAAACAGTACGACTGCCGATTTCGGTAAGATAGTTACCGATTTTGTGTGGTACGTCGTGTGTGAAACAGACAGGCTTTCAGCCGCTAAGTACAATATAGGCAGCTACTATAAGCTAAGATTTACCTCTTTTTCCGAAGAGGAAATAAAACTTGAACTAACCGACGTCATATCTGAAACATCAGAAGACACGGCGCTGCTTATCTTTAGAGGAAATACTGCGCCTGAAGGTTTTCCGTACCAGCGCAGTCAACAGGTTGACATAATCAGCGACGGCTATTCAGGACTTGCCGTACCTAAACAGGCGCTGAGAGTGGTTGACGGGAAAACGGGAGTGTATATTCTCGATGGGGATATAGTAAGATTTCGCCTTGCAGATGTGATTTTTGAGGATGAAGATTATTACGTTATTTCGACAGAATCCGCAAAAACAGCAGATAATCAAGAAGATACAGAGGACGGGAAAACCTACTACTATCTGACATTGTATGATAACGTGATTGTCAGCGGCAAATCACTTTTTGACGGAAAAATCATAGGCTGATGAAAAGTCAAAGGAGAGGATAAAAATGGGAGAGAAATTCTCACGCCAGGTTATAGAAAATAATATAAGCGAAATACGTAAGAAAATTGCCGAAGAGGCGGAAAAAGTCAATCGTGATCCCGCAAAGATTAAATTGCTTGCCGCAACAAAGACAGTTGATGCGGATACAATAAATTTTGCAATATCCAAAGGCATACGCCTTATAGGAGAAAACAGAGTCCAGGAACTGCTTGAGAAATATGATAAGATTGACAAGTCTAATGTGGATATTCACTTTATCGGACGACTCCAGACAAATAAAGTAAAATATATCATCGATAAGGTAAGCCTTATACATTCCGTTGACTCTCTTAGACTGGCGGAAGAAATAGATAAACAGGCAAAAAAACACGACCTTGTTATGGATGTCCTGCTTGAAGTCAACGTTGCCGGTGAGCAGTCAAAAGGCGGAGCCGCATTTGATGAGGTCTACGGTTTGCTTGAACAAATAGCTAAATTTACAAATGTTCGTGTCAAAGGCTTAATGACAATTCCACCAAAATGTAATAATTTGGTAACAGAGGAAAATGGCGGAAGCAGTTCAGAAAAAGTTTACAAAAACAGCGAGTTTTTTGATAAAATATTGAATTTGTTTCTTGACATATCGTCGAAAAAGTTAGATAATATATGTATGTATGAATTATCTGCCGGAATGTCTGATGATTACATAACAGCAGTTCGTTACGGAGCAACAATTTTGCGCCTTGGACGGGCTATATTTGGTGACAGATAGCATAGAGAATATAAAATTTGGAGGTTTGAAAAATGAGATTTTTCGATAAGATGAAGAATTTTCTCCCGAATAATTATGGTGATGAAGCGGGATACGAGGACGATTACTCGGAAGAACAGGATGAGGAGATGGTTCAGAACGAGGTGCGTCCGCGCGAAGTAAAGCAACAGCCGGTGTATGGTGCAAGACCGTCTGAAACAAGCGGCGTAGCGATAGCCTCCAGAAATTCGTCAATCGAAATGAGAGTTGTTTCTCCGACAAGATTTGACGAGGTTGACCAGATATCTGATTTGCTTCTCAGAAATATTACCGTTCTTCTCAATCTTGAGAATACAAACAAAGAAACTACAAAACGCCTTATCGACTTTCTCTCAGGCGTGGCTTATGCCCTTAACGGTGAAGTTCAGAAGGTTGCCGACAATGCGTATGTCGTTACCCCCAACAACGTTGCCGTTTCAAGCGAAACCTTGGAGAACTCTCAGGCTCAGCCGCAGGATACGGGGATATACGAATAAAGCAAAATGCCTGTAATTTTGTTGATTTTATTTTTTGCGGTACGGCTGTTACTTGAATTGTTTTATGTTTTGCTTATTGTACGCGCCGTGCTGTCGTGGGTTCCGGGAGTGCGCAACCGTTTAACGGATTTTGTCTATATGGTGACAGAACCGGTTCTTTCTCCCGTGAGAAATTTGCTGAACCGTTCAAGATTCGGCAATTTGTCCTTGCCGATAGATCTCTCTTTTTTGGTAGTCCTGTTCATTCTTACGTTTTTGCTGTATATTTTTTAAAGATATGAATGATAACGATATACAAAGCAAGATCCTTTGCGCCCGTATTGATGACCTTTGCAGACGTTGTGAAACGAGGTATTGTCCTTGCTTTACTTCTTTTCTTTCACCTCATGAGAGAGCAGTTGTTTTGCGTGAGGCGGTTAAACATCCTGATGTTTTGTGCATCGAGTTTACCGGTGTAGATTTTGCCGAAAGGGCAGTTCTTGGATTTTTTCCTAAAGATCTGTATCTTTTTGAAAAAATTGAAGATTTGTCTGAAGATGACAGGGATGAATATGAAAGGGAAGCGGATATAGGATACGTTAAGGTAACAGGTTCAGGTTACAGGAAAATAGGGCATAAAGATGTGCTTGGCGCACTTATGGCGCTTGGATTAAAAAGAGAAACTCTGGGTGACATATTGATTTCGGATGATGCCCGGGAAGCGTATATTGTCGCACTCGGAAGTGTCGTTCCGTATATTTGTGATAATCTTGTCGGGGTATCGAGCGACAAGGTGAAAGCCGTGAAAATAAGCAGACATGAGATGCCTCGTAAGACTAACAGGTTTGCTGATATGTCGCTTACGGTCGCATCGCAGAGGTTAGATGCGCTGATTGCTTCGGCGCTTGGCATGTCAAGGGAAAAGTCAAAAAAATGTATAACTTCGGGGCTTGTGTCTGTGAATTATACAGTGTGTATGTCTGCAGACTCCGGTTTTAATCCCGGCGATGTGATATCCGTTAAGGGAGGCGGAAAGTTCCTTGTGGACTCGCTCCTCGGACAGACGCAAAAAAACAGATTCAGGGTGATCGTCAGAAAGTACCTTTGACTTTGACGACGAATGCCTTAAAGAAAGGAAATGAAGCAGCATGGTTATGCCGAATCAGCTAAAAAAGAAGGAGTTTTCAAAGACCATAAAAGGCTATTCGGTTCCGGAAGTCGATGAATATATTTCTTACATACTCTCTTCTTACCAGGATATGTTTAATGAATACGCCGAGCTTGAGAAAAAATATAAGGCAACTCTTCATAAGCTTGAAGAGGCAAGAAGTGAAGAAAGTACTTTTTCGTCACTCGTGCTTGACGCAAAAAAAATGGCGGACGCAATAGTAAAAGACGCTAATGAAAAGGCTCGGGCAGCCACCGACGCAGTCAATGAAAGCTGTGAAAAAATTCTCTCGACGTATAGGGAAAACGTAACAGCGGAACGAGATAAGCTTGCAAAGATGGAAAAGCTTGCAAAAGATTTCAAGGAATCGTTGTACTCAGCGTACCGCGAGCATATCCAGGCAATAGATAACATTCTTCCCGATGAAGAGAACAGTGAAAGCGAGAGTATATCAACGGCGACTGACGAGGAGCTGATGGACGCCGCCGTAGACCTTGCACGCCGAAAGTATGGCGCTGAAAACCCGGGCGAGCCTGCCGGAATGGGTGTTGAGCAAGCCGACAGCGCAGCCGCACAAGCAAAGTAATCAAAAACCGAGATATCGTTAGAGCATGAGTGCCCTAACGATATTTGTGCATGAGAATAAATAAAAAACAGAACATAAAGGAGCAACTTCAGTATGCCGAAGGATTACGCAAAAACGCTTAATCTGCCGAAAACAGATTTTTCAATGAGAGCAAATCTTCCACAAAGAGAGCCTGCAACTGAGCAGAAGTGGATGCAGGAGGATATATATAAAAAGATGCTTGAGAAGAACGAGGGACATGAAAGCTTTGTTCTTCACGACGGACCTCCCTTTTCAAACGGCAATATCCATATGGGAACTGCCATGAATAAGGTTCTCAAGGATATTATAAATAAATCAAAGTCCATGGCAGGATATTATACCCCGTATATTCCCGGCTGGGATAACCACGGAATGCCCATTGAAAGCGCAATTATAAAGCAGAATAAACTTGACAGAAAGAAGATGAGTGTTTCTGAGTTCAGAAGTGCTTGTCATGCTTTTGCGCAGAAATTCGTCGATATACAGATGACCTCTTTCAAACGTCTTGGCGTGCTTGGAGATTGGGAAAATCCATACCTCACCATGGCTCCGTCATTTGAGGCGGAAGAAGTTAAAGTCTTCGGTGAAATGTATAAAAAAGGATACATTTATAAGGGACTTAAGCCGGTGTATTGGTGTCCGTCCGATGAAACGGCGCTTGCCGAAGCTGAGATAGAGTACGCTGAGGATAAGTGTAAATCTATATATGTAAAGTTCCGCGTGACAGACGATAAGGGCCTATTTGCAGGACTAAGCGACCTGGATAAGACTTATTTTATCATTTGGACAACAACCACCTGGACACTGCCCGGAAACGTCGCTATCGCCGTTCATCCCCGTGAAAAGTACGCTCTTATCAAGGCTTCAAACGGCGAGTACTATGTTACCGCCGAGGCACTTGCGGAAAAAACAATGAAAGCCGGCGGCGTAGAGAGCTTTGAAATTGTAAAGACTTTCGCCGGAGAAGAGCTTGAATATGCAAAGACTAAACATCCTTTTCTTGACAGGGAAAGCGTTGTGGTAAACGCCGACTATGTTACCATGGAAAGCGGTACGGGATGCGTCCACACCGCTCCCGGATACGGCGTTGACGACTATTTTACAGGCGTTAAGTATAAGCTTGAAATTCTTGTTGCCGTTGATGATAAAGGCTACCAGACAGAAAAAGCCGGAAAGTTTGCCGGACTAAAGTATGACGAGTCTAACGAGGCAATATTTGATGATATGAAGCAGAGCGGAGCACTGTTTGCTTACGAGGAAATCTCTCACCAGTATCCTCATTGCTGGCGCTGTAAGAATCCGATAATATTCCGTGCTACTCCTCAGTGGTTCTGCTCAGTAGACGCTTTCAGAAATGAGGCGGTCAAAGCCTGCAAGGATGTTGAGTGGTTGCCTGAATGGGGCGAAAACCGCATAATATCCATGGTAAACGAAAGAGCCGATTGGTGTATCTCACGTCAAAGACAGTGGGGACTTCCGATACCTGTGTTCTATTGTGAAGACTGCGGAAAGCCGGTATGCACAGATGAAACAATAAACAAGGTTTCCGAAATATTTGCTCAAAAAGGCTCGAACGCTTGGTTCGACCTTGACGCAGCGGAATTGCTGCCGGACGGATTTGCATGCCCGCACTGCGGCGGAAAACATTTTTATAAAGAAAAGGATACGCTTGACGGCTGGTTTGATTCCGGATCCTCTCACAGAGCCGTAATCAAGAATATAAAATGGCCGTGCGACCTGTATCTTGAAGGCGCTGACCAGTACAGAGGCTGGTTCCAGTCATCTTTGCTTACTGCAGTCGGAGCTACCGGCAAAGGCGCTCCTTATCGCCAGGTTCTCACCCACGGCTGGGTTGTTGACGGCGAAGGAAAGGCCATGCATAAGTCACTCGGCAACTCGGTTTACCCAGAGGACGTCATAAAAGTATACGGAGCCGATCTGCTCCGCCTTTGGGTTGCTTCAAGCGACTACCGTGTGGACGTAAGAGTGTCGGATGACATTTTTAAACAGCTTTCTGAGATCTACCGTAAAATCCGTAATACAACGAGAATTCTTCTTGCAAATCTCGGTAATCCTGCGGAGGACTTTGATCCTGTAAAGGACTGTGTACCATTTGAGCAGATGGAAGAAATAGATAAGTGGATAGTCGCAAAGTTCAACGACCTTGTAAAGCGTGTTAAAGACGCGTATAACAGCTACGAATTCCACTTGATTTATCACGATATGCATAATTTCTGCGCAATAGAGCTTTCAAAGCTTTATATTGATATCAGCAAGGACAGAGTATATGTTCAGAGCAAGAACTCGCCTTTAAGAAGAAGCGCTCAGACTGCTATGTACTATATTCTTTCAGGATTTACACGTCTTATTGCTCCGATTCTCTCGTTCACCGCAGAAGAAATCTGGCAGTTTATGCCGCATACGGCAAATGATAACGCCGAAAGCGTTTTCCTCAACGATATGCCGGATTACAGAGAAGACCTCGCGTTCGCGGAAACTGCCGCAAAATACGATAAACTCTTTGATGTGCGTGACGACGTCATGAAAGCGCTCGAGCTTGCCCGTGCCGAAAAGAAGATAGGCAAATCTCTCGATGCAAAAGTCGTGATTTACGATAAGAAAGACAGCGAACTCATGAAACTGTTTGAGTCGTTCGGCGACGAGCTTTCCGATATATTCATTTGTTCGGGCGTAGAGCTCACAGATGCAGCCCCCGACGCGGAAGCTTATGCCGATACATTATCGGGAATAGCCGTAAAGGTTGTGCCGGCTGTTGGTACTAAATGCGACAGATGCTGGTTTATAAGAGAGGACGTAAGCGAGGACGGTGAAGGCGGACATATCTGCAAGAGATGTGCGTCGATAGTCAATGCCGATTTTCCGTCGCTTTAATGACTGATGGTTAGTGCATTTATAATAGCTCTCGCGGTTGTCGTGATTGATCTTGCGCTGAAATACGCCGTATCATCAGGAATGACAGTAGGGCAGTCGTTTGAAGTTATACCCGGTGTGCTGAATGTAACTTATGTTCAGAACACCGGAGCAGCCTTTGGAATTTTAGGTCAACAGCGCTGGATTTTCATTGTCGTTTCAGCGATTATGATTGTCCTTTTAACGCTTTTTTTAGCTCGCGCAAAAGGATATCACAAGCTTGTGTATATCAGTGCTGCACTTATCCTCGGAGGAGGAGTGGGGAACATGGTTGACCGCCTAAGCCTTGGTTATGTCATAGATTATATTGATTTCTGTGCGTTTCCATCACTTTGGAGATGGGTATTCAATGCCGCAGATACTGCTGTCTGCGTTGGTGCGGGACTTTTAATCGTGTACCTTTTGTTCCTTGACTCAAAGGCATATGCCGGCGGAATGAAATCCGTCCTGAGAGACAATAACGCCAATAAAGGCAATAACGGCAACTACGGCGACGGCGGCAAGAGCGATAATAACGGCGACAGCGATAATAACGGCACCCCCAAAAAAGACCGAGTTGATGCAGATAATGCCGATGAAAAATAATATCGAAAATAACATCGAGAACGGGTATTGTCCCGACGAAACGGACAGAGTAATCGAATATATCGTTGATGAACCCGGAGAAAGACTTGACGCAAGTGTTTCAAGAAACTGCGAAATAACCCGTTCGGCGGCATGCCGGCTCATAGAGGACGGCACAGTTGAAGCACTGGGGAAAACGCTTACAAAAAAAAGCGAAAAATTACCTGTCGGCACTTTGGTAAAGGTTGTCATGCCCGAACCCAAACTCTGTGATGCACGCCCTCAGGATATAGACATAGATATCGTCTACGAGGACGACGATATCGCCGTTGTCAATAAGCCGCAGGGAATGGTAGTCCACCCGGCTCCCGGAAATCCGGACGGCACGCTTGTCAATGCGCTCATGTACCGTATGCACGGCTCGCTTTCAACTATAAACGGCGTCGTGCGCCCCGGAATAGTCCACCGTATTGATAAAGATACGAGCGGACTGCTTGTGGTGGCAAAAAATGACGCGGCACATCTGTCGCTTGCCGAACAGATAAAAGCGCATACATTAAGAAGAGTGTATAACGCAGTGGTAATAGGCAGTTTTAAGCCGGACGAAGGCAGAATTGATATGCCGATAGGCAGGCACCCGATACATCGCAAAAAAATGGCGGTTACGGACAAGAATTCCAAACCGGCGGCAACAAATTACCGCACTCTTGAGTTTTTTGACGGATATTCACTATGTGAATTTCGACTGGAAACAGGAAGAACACATCAGATACGTGTACATGCCGCATATCTCGGGCATCCTGTTCTCGGAGATCCTCTTTACGCTCCGGAAGCAGGGAAAAATAAGTTTGGGCTAAGCGGACAGTGCCTGCACGCAAAAATGTTGGCGCTCACACACCCGTCAACCGGTAAATACATGGAGTTTGAAGCTCCGCTTCCGGATTACTTTGAAAATGTGCTTGCAAAGCTTCGCGCTAAGCTTAGATGAAAAGATAATAAAGTTAATATTCCATCGGAGAATACCTGAGCGTATGTACTTGTTTTAAACGGCGCATAGCTTGGTGTCTGAGAAAGGAACGACATAAGAATGGATAAAACAAAATTGCAGAATATTGCGCTTGAAATAAGAAAGGGCGCACTTACGGCGGTGTTTTTCGCACAATCGGGCCATCCGGGAGGCTCGCTCGGAATAGCTGAAATCCTTGCGTATCTCTATTTTGAGGAGATGAACGTAGATCCGGCAAATCCTAAAAATCCGGATCGTGACAGACTTGTTCTTTCAAAAGGACATGCTTCCCCGGCACTGTATGCGGCTCTTGCCGAAAAGGGCTTTTTCCCTAAGGAAGATTTGAAAACCTTCCGCCATAAGGACAGCTACCTGCAGGGACACCCGGATATGAAAAATATCCCGGGAGTAGATATGTCAACAGGCTCGCTCGGTCAAGGCTTTTCAGCCGCTTGCGGAATGGCGCTTGCAGGCAAGATATCAGAGAAAAAGTACCGAGTCTGGGCAATTCTCGGTGACGGGGAATGCGAAGAGGGGCAGATTTGGGAAGCGGCAATGTTCGGTTCTCACTACGGACTCAATAATATATGTGCGTTTGTTGACTTTAACGGTCTGCAGATTGACGGAGCGGTCACTGACGTTATGAACCCGACTCCCCTTGATAAAAAATTTGAAGCCTTTGGATGGAATACTCTTGTTATTGACGGCCATGATTTCGATCAGATTGCCATGGCTGTTGAAAACGCAAAGAGAAGCATTAAGCCGACAGCCGTAATTTGCAAGACGATAAAGGGTAAAGACGTTTCGTATATGGAAAATCAGTGCTCATGGCACGGAACGGCTCCTAAGAAGGAACAGTACGATATTGGCATGCAGGAACTTGAGGCGCTGCAAAAGAAATTGCTGCAGCCGGAACTTGTTTGAAAGGAGCGCAGAGAAATATGTCAGAGAAAATAGCGACACGTGAGGCATACGGAAAAGCGCTCGCGGAATTCGGTGAAAAATACGACTTTGTAGTTTTGGACGCTGACCTTGCGGAAGCTACCAAGACAGGTATATTTAAAAAGGCATTCCCGTCACGCTTTTTTGACTGCGGAATAGCAGAAGGCAATATGATGTCCGTAGCGGCAGGCATTGCGGCGGCTGGTAAAACGGTTTTTGCAAGCTCCTTTGCCATGTTTGCGGCAGGCAGAGCCTTTGAGCAGGTAAGAAACAGCATTGCTTATCCGCATCTCAATGTAAAAATCGGTGCGACTCATGCCGGAATCTCTGTCGGAGAGGACGGAGCTACTCATCAGTGCTGTGAGGATATTGCGCTTATGCGCGCTATACCGGGTATGGTAGTGCTGAATCCTGCCGATGCCGTTGAGGCAAGAGCCGTAGTCGAAGCGGCACTTAAGCATCAGGGACCTGTATATATGCGTTTCGGCAGACTTGCCGTTGAAACAATTTTTGATAAGGATAGCTTTACTTTTGAAATAGGTAAAGCGCAGAGGCTTTGCGAAGGCACTGATATCACTATTGTCTCAACCGGTCTTACTACCTCGATTTGTCTTGAGGCAGTTAAGTTGCTCGGAAACAGCGGTGTATCAGCCCGCCTTTTGAATATGGCATCAATAAAGCCGATAGACAAGGAGCAAATAATACTTGCGGCAAAGGATACCGGCTGTATATTAACAGTAGAGGAACATAATATCATCGGTGGACTTGGCAGCGCTGTCACGGAGGTTGTGTGTGAAAACTATCCATGCCCTGTATTAAGACACGGAATATATGATACATTCGGAAAAAGCGGCAAGGCAACAGATCTTTTGATCGATTTCGGATTTACTCCGGAAGTCGTAGCGGAAAAAGCAAAACAGGCAGTGACATTAAAAAAATAATATACAAAGGAAGAAAAAGACATGAAAGTATTGGTCATCAATGCGGGAAGCTCGTCAATCAAGTATCAGCTTATTGATATGACGAACGAAACACTTTTGGCAAAGGGACAGTGCGACAGAATCGGTATCAGCGGCGGAAATTTCAAGCAGACAAACTATAAGGGCGACGTGTATAAAACTGATGTTCAGATAGCAAACCACGGCGAGGGAATAAAGCTCATAATTGACGCCCTTACCTGCAAGGAACACGGCGTAATTGATTCTATGAGCGAGATAAACGCTGTAGGACACCGTGTCGTTCACGGCGGTGAGAAGTTCTCAGGCTCCGTTATAATCACTGACGAGATTATAGAGGCTCTCAAAGAGTGCTCAGAGCTCAGCCCTCTGCATAACCCGGCAAATCTTACCGGTATAAAGGCTTGCGAAGAGATAATAGGAAATATCCCGCAGGTCGGCGTATTTGATACAGGTTTTCATCAGACAATGCCGGATTTTGCATACATATACCCGATTCCGTATGAGTATTACGAAAAATATAAGCTCCGCAGATACGGTTTCCACGGCACATCCCATCGCTATGTTTCAGCAAGAGCAGCCGCAATGCTCGGCAAGAAACCGGAAGAACTCAATATTGTTACCTGCCATCTCGGAAACGGCTCGTCAATAACAGCGGTTAAGGGCGGCAAGTCGTTTGATACAACCATGGGAGTAACTCCTCTTGACGGACTTATGATGGGTACAAGAAGCGGATCTATTGATCCTGCAATAATTCCGTTCCTCATGGAAAAAGAGCATATGACGGCGAAAGAAATAGACATAATGCTCAATAAAAAATCCGGTATGCTCGGTGTTACTCAGACTACAAGCGATAACCGTGATATTGAACAGGGCGCAAGAGAAGGCAACAAGCGTTACCAGCTCGTTGAAAATATGCTTTGTCACCAGATAACCAAATACATCGGCGGATTTGCCGCAGCGATGGGCGGCGTAGACGCAATTGTATTTACAGGCGGTATCGGCGAAAACAATCCGCATTACAGATCACGTGTAGGCGAAAAGCTTGAATTTATGGGCGTTAAGGTTGATGAGGAAATAAATAAAAAAGCGTTCCGTACTTCTGAAGAATTTGATATATCAACTCCGGACGCTAAGGTTCGTATGCTTGTTATTCCTACAAACGAAGAACTTATGATCGCGCGTGATACTTACGAACTGGTAAAGAACATAAAGTAATAATACTTTGAGTTAAGTACTATAAATAACAATATGAGTGCCGCATGAAGTCTTTGTGCGGCACTTCGTGTAAAGCGACAAGCGCCGGATTATATATCTGCCTTTGCAGGCAAGGGAACCGAAACGGAGGTTTAGAGTGTGAAAAAATATCTTGAACAGTTCATGACGGATTTTAAATATCCGGGAGAGGCAATCGACAGTCTGTTAAACGATTACAGTTCAATCTTGGAAAAAGAAGAAGCAAGATGTATACTTGAAACACATGTATCAGATTACGAGAAAAATAATACTCTTGATTGGCAGAAAGCAATCGAGAGTATGGATATTGCCGCAAAACTTGTTCAGATAAACTCATATTCAGCACAGTTTATTTTGTTTCTGTGCCTGACACGCCATGCGCATGAGCTTTATGAAAAGCAGAGCTTGCCTGAACAGATTTTTTATGACTCGTTTTGCGATTTAAGATATAAACTCATGGAATGTAAACAAGTACGTGGCGTCTGGGGCTCATTTGTTTGTTTTTGGTTTCCGAGATTTTTTGAACTTACACGCTTTGCCCTTGGAAGATTGCAGTACGAAACATTCGAATTTAATTTTGACGGTGAGTATAAAACAAAATATAAAATTCTGCGTAACGGAGATACGGTTATAAATATGCATATTCCGTCAGCAGGTCCGTTAGATCATGACAGCGTAATCGATTCTTATAAAAAAGCATATAGTTTCTATAAAAATCTGTACTCTGACGGAATCGTTCCGTTTGTTTGCGATTCATGGCTTTTAACTCCGGTTCACGAGAAAATTCTGCCTGAAAATTCCAATATACTGAAATTCATGAAAGACTTTACAATCATAAGCAGCATGCAGACAGATAATTTTAACGACGGCTGGCGTGTATTTGGTAAAAGCGTTACCAGGGAAAATATTTCCGAACTTCCGGAAGAAACCACGCTGCAGAGAATATATAAAAATTACCTTTTAGGGGACGGTAAAGCCGGAGCCGGCTATGGCGTTATCCTTTTTGACGGTGAAAATATATTAAAGTGAAGGCTTTCCACACTCCGAATGGCGAATAAAGTAAAAATAAAAACTGAAAGGACATAAACATGTCGATTTACCGTATAGCTGATTTGAATGTGAAAATTGAAAATGAATATTCATATACCGGTATACTTTGCCGCGATTATATCGCCAAAGATGATTCATACTGGGATATTACTGCACGCGCCGATAAAAGCGAGTATGCGGCGGATAGACTTATTGTTCCGGACGCAACCGATGGGTATCTTGAGTCGCTGTCAATATATCGCAGCATATCAAACCAGCTTATAGACTATTCTGGCTTTATTCTTCATTCATCAGTAACCGAAAGAAACGGAGAAGCGTATGCTTTTGCCGCAAAAAGCGGAACCGGCAAAACTACGCATTGTAAACTTTGGCTTGATACTTTTCCGGACGCCCGCATTATAAACGGAGATAAACCGCTTGTCAGAATATCGGACGAAAAAGTCTTTATATACGGAACGCCCTGGTGCGGCAAGGAAAACTATAACGTAAATACAAAAGCACCGCTTAAAGCCGTATGTTTTTTAGAGCGTGCGGAACAAAACAGCATTGATAGAATTTCAAAATCTGAGGCGGTCGCAAGAATAATGCCGCAGCTGCTTATCCCCAAAAATTCGGAGTATATAAATAAGCTGTTGGACTTGGTGGAAAGGTTTGTGGAGCTTGTTCCGGCATATCTTTTAAAATGCAACATGACTAAAGAGGCCGCGTTTGTTTCGTATTCCGGTATGCAAAACAGCAATTCAGGTAATTGATCGATGAAAAGAAAAGTAGATATTCAGGAGTTGGCGCCTCTGATAAAGGAGGTCGTTGACAGCGGATCACAGATTCGCATTTATCCGAGCGGAAAAAGTATGCTTCCGACAATAGTTGATGGCAGGGACTCGGTAATGCTTACCGCACCGACCGATCTTAAGAAGATGGATATTGTTTTTTATCAGAGAAGTAACGGTCAATACGTTCTGCATAGAATTGTCGCTGTGAAGAAAAATTCGTTTGATATGTGCGGCGATAATCAAACAGCGGTAGAGAAGAACGTGCCGGAAAATACGGTAATTGCAAAGGTAAGCGGTATTTATAAAGTCGATAAATACGTAAGCGTCGAAAGCGAGGAAATGAAAAAACTCGCAAAAAAAATATATAGAAAAAAAACTCTTCAACGCTTTGAAAATACATTAAAAAGAATAGTAAAGAAAGTATTGTATCCGATTTACCGGATTATCAAAAAATGATTTCAAATTTTATCCTTTTACAGTAAAATAACCGGTGCAGCAATTAAAAGCTGCACCGGCTGTTTTTTATTGCATTATTTTCGGTGTACTGATATATCATGTTTATCTGCGCCGAACTCTTTTTTTGCCGGAACTAACAAATACAGATATCAAAAAGTAAATTATGAAAAGTATTACGGCAGATATGGCAAAAACCCTGAACCACCTGCCGGTAACAAGATTTTCAGCCCTGTCCAAAAAGTATAAAACGTTGCTCTTATCAACGTTTTTACTCGCAACAAGCGGAACAGATCCAAGTACCGTTTCGTTCCTGTATTTAACAACTGCTTCTCCGTAAACTTCGCCTTCGTAAACCGGAGCGGAGGCATAATCGTCACTCACACGGGGTTCAACAGTAATTTCTGAGGCATAGTCTAAATCTGTCGGCAAAAGCGCCTTGAGCTCGGCACCAGGAAGAAGGGTAACGTAATCAGTGTTGACGGCCAGACGAACAGGAATTTCACATATTATGCTTTTTTCAGATAAAACTCCGGTATAGGAAAAATTGTTCAAGCACATTTCAAGTAAATTTTTTGCGTCAGTGCACGCCATGTTGTTTTCATCATCAGAATATGCGTTCATTACTACGCATAGATAAGTCAGTCCGGATTCATCCGCCGCGGTAGTGACAATGCATTCTCCTGCCTCCGGAGTGTTTCCTAACGACATCCCCTTTGCGGCTGAATAGTAGTAATCCTCAGAGCGTACACGTGAAATTAACAGATTGCGGTTAAGAAGCGTGCGTTGGGCGTCTGTCTGCGGAGTAGGGGAAATGATATAGCGGGTGGTGTTAGACATTTCAAAAAGCGTGTTTATATAGTAAAAATACCTTGCAACAATCGCCGTGTCTTTTGCCGTGGTTTTCATTTCGTCAGAATGAAGCCCGGTGGGATTGGTGTAGTGAGTGTTTACAGCACCAAGCTGTTTTGCCTTTTCATTCATTAAAACGCAGAATTCGTCAATGCTTCCGGCAACATGCTCGGCAAGAACGTTTGCCGCGTCGTTGGCGCCCGTAACTAAAAGCCCGTATAATAATTGCTCCGCCGTAAAACTCTCCCCGGCTTTTATCGCCATGTTAGCTCCTTTGGTTGCGGTAACGGCAGACTTTGAAGCCGTTATTGAAACGCTGAGATCCGGAATATTTTCATACGCGACAATCGCCGTCATCAGCTTTACGGTTGAAGCAGGATAAACCATGTCAGAAGCGTTTTTTGAATACATAACGCTTCCGGTTTCAAGATTGTAAACATACGCCGCATATCCGTCAACCTCCGGAATATCTACAGAGGACGTGTATTCACATATGCTTTTCCCGTCATACAGCCTTTCGTAAAAAGGTTCGATTTCAGCGGCAAAAGAATTGAGAGAAGCGATTAAGAATATTACGAAAGCAAAAAATATATAACGCAGTGATTTCAAAGCTTAACTTCCTTTCATTTGTCTGCCGGAGAATAAAAGCCGGATAATAATTTTTCTGCCGGCTTGCCTGAGGAAAAATAATCACGGGTTTGTGAGATATTGTTCATGACATTTTCCGTAAGCTCTTCGAGAGAGGAAAACTTTTTCTCCTCCCTTAACATCTTGCAGAACTTTACCGTGACATCCTTTCCGTAAGCGTCGCCGGAATAGTCAAGAATATGTGTTTCAAATATAACCGGCGGATTTTGCTTGCCGGAAGAAACCGTAGGCCGAATACCGACGTTTACAACGCCCATGTAGTTTTTTCCGTCAATGGTGCATACGCATGAGTACACGCCGAATTTCGGTATAGCCTTTTTTTGGTACTCGAGTTGATTTATCGTGGGAAAACCGAGTTTTCTTCCAAGTTTGGCTCCATGTGTTACCGTTGTCCTGATAAAATAGGGATATCCTAAAAATTTCTCTGCACTTTCCATGTCGCCGGAACGTATGAAATTTCTTATGGCGGTTGATGAAACATGAACTCCGTCGATTTTGTAGTCCGGGATAATGTAGGTGTCTACACCAAAACTGCTCATCAACTCTTTAAGATTAAGAGCCCCGGCGCAGGCGCCTTTTCCAAAAGTAAAATTTTCTCCGCATACAACCGCAGTAACTTTAAATTTGTCGGTAATGTAGCGGCAAAAATCTTCGGGGGTAAAGTCCTTTACTTTGGAAAAATTATCGTAAAAAACAAAATCAACACCGAAGTGTTCGAAAATTTCGTTTTTCTCTTCATCAGTAGTTAAAAGGGAAAAGTCCCGTGCGCCAAGAAAACTTTTTGTATTTACATTAAAAGTGTAAACTCCTGCTTTCAGAGCATTATTGCCGGCAAGCCGGACTGCCTTTTCAAGCAGAGCCTTGTGACCGAGATGAATTCCGTCAAAATTTCCCAAAGCCAGAATACAGCGCTCGTCAATATGGAAATTGTTGTCTTTTAATATTTTCATAATTCACCAATGTATATCCAGTTTATATAAATAAGCATATTATTAAGGCTATTATAAGTAATAAAAAAGAAAACGGCTAAATCAGTGTTTTCAGATATTTTAGCGTGTCAAACCCACGCTCAGCATGGTATAAAAGATATTTTTCACACATGTCGCAAAATCCGTCCGCACTTTCAGCGCTTAGCTTGAAACTCAAATATTTTGGGATCTCAGCACGTGCAACGTATTCGGCGGCTAAAAGGGCAGGGGCGGAAACATATACGGTATAGGCGCTGTTTTTTATGTCGCCATTCAGACAGTTAACGCATATCGGCGCTCCCTCTGATACGGAAAAAGCGTATCTGCCGGTGTCTTGATTAAAGGCAGGAAGCTTGTACGTGCCGCCGTGCTCCGCCATGCCGTCTGCCTTGTATAATACTTCGGAGCAGTACGCACACTGAGAAAAGTCCGGCGTAAATCCGGCGATACAGCACAGTTTTAACTCAAAGGCAGCCTTTATTTGCCAGAGCGGCTTGTCCTTTAAATTTGCGGCTGCATACAGCGTGTTTAAAACCAGCCGCATGGCGTCCGACTCATCATTTTCACTTGTACAGAAATTTGTAACGGCGTCGGACATATAACATGCCAAAGCATACCTTGCAATATCGCTTCGTAACCCGAAAAAGCCGTCCTTCAACACTGCCGTTTTTAGTGATAGATGTGATGAAGAGGAGCAAATAAGCTCAAGCTCACTGTAACAAAACAGCTGTACGGCGGCGCTGTTTTTGCTCGCAATATTGCGCACGCCTCGGGCATAAACCGTAAGAATTCCTCTCTCCGGTGTAAGAACCGTCAAAATACGGTCGTTTTCCTTGTATGCCGTTTCACGAAGTACCACGGCGTCGGTCGTGAATTCACGCAAGGTTACGTCAGTCCTCTTTCTTAAATCCCAGACGTGCCATGTTAAGCTCGCTGTCACGCCAGTTTTCCTTAACCTTTACCCAAAGGTTCAAATATACCTTTTTATCGGACATTGCCTCAAGGTCTTCACGTGCGTAGGTCGCCGCCTTTTTCAGCGTTTCGCCGTTTTTGCCTATGATAATTTTCTTGTGCGCTTCTTTTTCACAGTAAATCTCTGCTCGAATTTCAATAATGCTCGGCTTTTCCTTGTAGTCCTCAATTGTAACGGCTATTCCGTGAGGAATTTCCTCGTCAAGCAGACGAAGCAGTTTTTCACGTATTACCTCTGCGGCTATCTGACGCACCGTCTGGTCGGTAACCATGTCCTCAGGGAAGAACCAGCGCTCATTGTGCAAAAACTGCTTAAGTTCCTGCATAACAGTGTCAACGCCCTCTCCGGTGAGCGCGCTTATCGGGATAATGCTCTTAAAATTGTAAAGCTTTGAATATTTGTCAATAGTAACGAGAAGCTTGTCTTTTTTAGCAATGTCAACCTTGTTTATTAACAATATTGCCGGTAAACGCAAGCTTTTCAGGTTGTCTATAATATCTTTGTCCGCCTTTGAAACTTCTCCTTCGCTTTCGGCGACAAGTATAACTGCGTCTGTGTCGGGAATGGCGGTCTTTGCGGCGTTTACCATATATTCTCCAAGCTTGTTTTTAGGCTTGTGAAGTCCGGGAGTGTCAACAAAAACATATTGTTCGTTTCCGACAGTATGTATGCCGGTAATTCTGTCACGGGTAGTCTGCGGTTTTTTTGAAACTGCCGCAACCTTTTCGCCGATCATCGCATTCAACAGCGTACTTTTACCGACGTTAGGACGTCCGACAATGCTGATAAAAGCTGTTTTCATGTTCTTTACCGGTACGGATTCCTTTGCGGCTGCAGCTGAATGATTAGTGTCAGCGTCAGTATCCGAACCCTGCGCACGCCTTAACCCCAGCTCCTCAAGAACTTCCTCACAGGTTTCGTTCATGTATTCTTCGTCTTCTTTGCTTACTTCGTGGTCAAAACCAAGCAAATGAAGAACAGAATGAACGCACAGAAAACCAACTTCACGTTCAACAGAGTGTCCGTATTCGTCAGCCTGTGCCGCAGCTCTTTCCAGAGAAATGACAATGTCGCCGATTGCGCACGGTTCTCCGCTTTCATCATCGTATTCTATCTCGCCGTTTTCAAAAAGAGGGAAAGATAAAACGTCTGTCGCACTGTCTTTGCCACGGTATTCAAGATTGAGCTTGTGAATATTTTCGTCGTCTGTAAAGGTCAGAGAAACCTCAACGGGAAAATCAATTTCCTGATAGTCCAAAGCGGCGGTAATCACCTTTTTTGCAAGAGAACGCAGTGCAGGAGTGAGTTCGACCTTGTCCTGGTCGTTTTTTGTATATATTGTGTGTTTGATTTTGCTCATTTTTTCAAATCCTTTCTCAAAGGGAAATTGTGCGGTTAAACCGAATGTTTAATACATTTATACCTTTATACCGCAGTCAAGAGTCCGATTTTTTGTTCTCGTATTTTTCATAAGCACGTATGATTTTCTGAACTAACGAATGACGTACAATATCTTTGTCGGACAGATAGTGAATAGCAATATCGGGAATATCCTTTAAAACCTTAACAGCTTCCGTTAAACCGCTTGTAACGCCCCGCGGCAGGTCAACCTGCGTAATATCACCGGTAACAACGGCTTTTGAGCCGAACCCAAGACGGGTTAAAAACATTTTCATTTGCTCGGGAGTAGTGTTCTGCGCCTCGTCGAGAATAATAAACGAATCGTCAAGTGTACGTCCTCTCATGTACGCAAGAGGGGCAATCTCAATAGCACCTTTTTCAAGATTTCTTGTGTAGCCCTCCATGCCTAACATCTCGAACAATGCGTCATATAACGGTCTTAGGTAAGGATCGATTTTACTTTGAAGATCGCCCGGTAAAAACCCGAGACGTTCTCCGGCTTCAACCGCCGGACGAGTAAGAATTATGCGGTTGACTTGTTTTGCACGCAGCGCATTTACTGCCATTGCGACAGCGAGAAATGTTTTTCCTGTACCGGCAGGACCGACAGCAATGGTTACAGTGTTGTGTGAAATGGAGTCAAGATATTGCTTTTGACCGACAGTTTTTGCTTTAATCGGTTTGCCTCGGGAAGTGATGCAAACGCAGTCGCCGTCAAGACTTTGGAGTTGGCCTGCACTTCCGGAGCTTACCATGCTGATGACATATCTGACATTTTGTTCGGTAAGAGGTTCCGAGCGTTCTGTCATTTTTAAGAGATATTCGATGGCATTAGCGGCATTTTCAACATCGGCCGGATCGTCGCCGATTATTTTTATTCCGTCGGAGCATTGAAAAAGCTGAACGCCGAACTCGCTTTCAATTATTTTTGTATTTGAATCAAAATCTCCGAATATTCCGGCACGACGTTCCGCCGAAGCAATATTTACAAGCTTTTCTGCCATACACAACATCCTTTCACACAACTTCACAGAATAATTATACAATATATATATCTTATTTTCAATGATTTTTTCATTATTTATGTATCAAGTTTTTTTTAACTGATTTAATGGTTGTTTGTGTGTTTTAACAATGCCGCGTGGGTGAGCATACAATACAACGAGCTGCGAATTCAATACACAATCGGGATTACCCGGAAATGAAAGGTGGGATATCGGGAAGGAGTATTTCCTTTCCGTGGACAATGAGAAGAGATATGAAAATTGGTTTTATAGGCGGTGACATGCGGCAGGTGTTCTGTGCTGAAAATCTTGCAGAAATGGGATTTGAGGCAGCATTGTTCGGCTTTGATAAATATAGCAGCAGCGTAGGACTTTGTACAAGATGCAACAGTCTTGAGGACGCAGCATGCATGGCAGATATACTTATACTCCCTCTTCCTGTCACAAGCGACGGAATAAATGTGAATACACCGTTATCAGAAAAAAGCATTTCTCTCGAGTATGTTTTCGAGCATGCTTTAGGATGCAGTTTGATATTGTACGGCGGAGAGTGTGAAGCTTTAGAAAGATTTGCCCGTGAAAATGGTATAGAAGCAATAAATTATTACGAGAGAGAAGACTATAAGGTTGCAAATGCCGTTCCCACAGCCGAGGGAGCTGTTTCAATCGCCGTAGACGAAATGCCCGGCACAATATACGGCGCCGATTGTCTTATACTCGGTTATGGAAGAATAGGAAAGGTATTGGGCAGACTTTTGCACGCTTTTGGCGGAAAAGTTTGCGTAGCCGCAAGAAAAAATGAAGACTTGCTTTGGGCAAATATAAACGGTTTGAAGAGCGTAAATATAAACAGTATGGAAAGTGAACTCGAAAAAAGCGACCTTATAGTAAATACTGTACCTAAAACTATACTAAAGGACGATTTGTTAGGAAAAATACGCAAAGACGCATTGGTGCTTGACTTGGCATCAAAACCCGGAGGAATTGATTTCAAATCCGCAAAGGAGAGAGGACTTAACGTCGTATGGGCGTTATCTTTGCCGGGAAAAGTCGCTCCCTTAAGCGCGGGGAAAATCCTGTCAGACACCGTGACAAAAATCCTCAGTGAAAAAGGAGTGATATAATGCTTGGATTCGCTATGAGCGGCTCATTCTGTAACTTTGAAAAATCAATTAAAGTTCTGGAGCGGCTAAGCAAAATAAACGACGAAATAATACCGATAATGTCGTATAACGCATACACAACCGATACCCGATTCGGTACAGCTCAGTATTTTATTTCAAGAGTTGAAAAATTGTGCTGTCATGAAGTAGTACACACACTTGCCGACGCTGAACCACTGGGTCCCAAAATAAAACTTGACTGCCTTTGCATATGCCCCTGTACGGGAAATACCCTTTCTAAGCTTGCCTGCGGAATATACGATACTCCCGTAACTCTTGCGGCAAAAGCGCACCTTCGCTCGTCGAGGCCGCTTGTGATTGCGCTTGCTACCAATGACGCACTGTCAGGAAACGCTGTAAGCCTTGCGACCATGCTTACAAGAAAAAACGTGTATTTTGTACCTATCGCTCAGGATGACAGCCACAATAAACCGTACAGTCTCGTGTGTGACTTCAATCTTGTTGAGCAGACTATCGAAAAGGCAATGAACGGGGAACAGATACAACCTCTGTTCTTTTAGGTTATTTCTACTACAAAAAACTGTCATAAATATCGGTAATTTACGTAATAGTAAAAGTTTCATAATTCATTCGTTTTGTTTTACTCAGAACGGATGAATTTTATTTTTGAAATAAAACGCGATGAATAAGAGAAATATGTAAAATATTGTTACATTTTATTTCAATTATGATATTTATTGGATGTATATTGTGTGATAAAATAAACCGATTTTGTTGCAGGAGGAAAATAATGAAAGAGCTTGTATTACTTTTTACGTCATTTTTCAAAATAGGCATAATGACATTCGGCGGCGGATATGCTATGCTTCCTATGCTTGAGCGCGAGATAGTAGTCAATCATAAGTGGGCTACAATGGAAGAAGTGATGGACTATTTTGCTATTGGTCAGTGTACTCCCGGAGTAATTGCTGTAAATACTGCAACCTTTGTCGGATATAAGCGTAAAGGAATATTGGGTGGAATAATAGCAACGCTTGGTGTAGTCGCACCGTCAATTATAATCATTTCCGCGATTGCCGGAATACTTGATCTGGTGTCCGAGAACAAATACGTAAAGCATGCGTTTGCCGGAATAAGCGTTGCGGTGTGCGCACTGCTCGTGCAGGCACTTATAAAAATGGGAAAATCGGGTGTAAAGGATATTTTCACTGCGATATTAGCGGTTTTGTCATTTGCTGTCTCACTTGCTTTCGGAGTTTCGCCGATAATACCGGTTGTGCTTTGCGGCATTGCAGGCTGCGTATATATGGCAATCCGAGAAAAGAATAAAGAATCGGCTAAAACTAATGGGAAAAAGTAATACGGAGGAAGTCTTATATGCATATATTGTGGTTATTGTTTATAGAGTTCTTTAAAACAGGACTTTTTTCCATAGGCGGAGGACTTGCAACCTTGCCGTTCCTTTTCCAGATGTCTGAAAGGTATGGTTGGTTTACGACAGAACAGCTTACCAATATGATAGCTGTGTCTGAGTCAACTCCCGGACCTATTGGGATAAATATTGCAACATACGTTGGTTTTACGACTGAAAATCTCGGGGTGTTTGGTGCGATTTTTACAACGCTCAGCCTCGTTCTCCCAAGTATAATCGTAATACTGATAATAGCCGGATTTTTGGAAAAGTTTAAAGAAAACAAGTACGTTAAGAATGCTTTTTACGGCCTCAGAGCAGCGGTTGTCGGACTGCTTGCATATTCGTTCCTTGCCGTCATAAAGACTACTTTTTTGGTGCCTGGAGCAAAAGAAATACTTCAAATGGTAGATTTTCGCAAAGTAGCAATGTTTGCAGTAATTTTGTTTTTGGTTCTTAAATTTAAAAAGCATCCAATACTTTATATAGGTATAGGAGCTGTTTGCGGAATAATCTTTGCACTGTAAAACAAAAAATGACTCAAAGTTCAAATGTGAACTTTGAGTCATTTCTATTTTCTGCTTTTTACAAGCAACGGTTAACAAACGAGGATTGTCGGTTTAATTATAAGCCGAATAAACTTATTCGCACATAAAAAGTCGTCCTCAACTTACGCAGGCAATTGGCTATTCCATTTTCTCAAACAGATCAAATTCGGCTGCGTTAAGCGCTTCAATATATTTTTTGTAGTCGATATTAGGCATATCAGTGTAATAATGATTGAGATAAGTCTTATTGTATCCGTCAGAGTCCAAAGCCCATTCTATAAGCAGAAATTCTTTTTTCAAATCAGATACGTCAAGCTTTCCGATTGGCGCAGAGGAGTTTGCATTAAGAGTAACCGAGCCTTGAAGCAGACATTTCCCGGACGGCATGTGCAATACTCTGTACGATACTTTGTGTGCATCTTGAAGATCACTGACACCGTAAAGGCTGATATTTCCGTCAGCGTCCGGCTCGTCAAACATAAGACAGATGGGCGTCTGGGAACGTTTTATGTAACTGTACGCAAGTTTTTTGGTATAGTAGTAGTCGACAACTGCGTCAGATACCTGCGGCCAGCCGTCAAGTAAATTCCACCACAATATTCCTGTCCTGCGCCATTTACCTATTCTGAAGCGCTCAATAAAGTATTTTTTAGCCTCAGCCTGGGAAATTTGGCTTTGTTTCACAAAGTCTGTCAGGTCTTCGCTCGCATTGCCGAACAGCGTTACCACCTGATTATATGCGAGTCTTATCCTGTATGCGTACGGAGCGGAGCCGGAAAGCTCCATGCTTGCGGCGTGAACGAGGTATTCGTCGGCAGGCACTCCGTCTGAACCGAATATTTTTTCCGGTTCACGCAAAAACTTCCGCAGAGTTTCTACAGATGGAAAACCGTGATAGCCTGTTTCACTTGCGAAATGGCTGACAGCGTTTTTGTAATAGTCGCCCTTGAAATAATCCCTCGGCCCCCACAGGTGGTCTTCCGAGGTTGGAAGTCCTGTACGATAAGCCGATTCTCCGATGTACGGAGAGCTTGGAAGATATGGCCTTGTGTAGTCGTGCGCAGACGTTACACGCTTTAAAACTTCCCTTGTCAGGAAATTCGTGTTGGGATCTCTGGGAAAACCGCCCCACGCAAAGGCGCAGTCGCATTCGTTGTCACCTGCCCAAAGTATAATGCAGGCGTGATTGCGAAGCCGCTTTACCGTGTGAACAGCTTCTTCCTCAAGCATCTTTGCAAAATCTTGTTCCTGCGGATAAACAGCGCATCCCATGGCAAAATCCTGCCATACGACAATGCCGTGCCTGTCGCAGTATCTGTAAAATTCATCTGATTCATAAACGCCGCCGCCCCAGCATCTTACGGCGTTGCAGCCTATGTCCCATAAAAGCTCCAGCGCCCTGTCAAGCCTTTTTGCGTTTTGCGACGGAAAAGCGTCAAGCGGCACCCAGTTGGTCCCAAGCAAAAATACCTTTTTGCCGTTTATCTCAAAGCAGAATTCTCCGTCGTCTCCTGCACATTCCGTCATAATGAGCTTCACGGTTCTTATTCCTACCTCAAGCTCATACACGTCGCACAGTGTGTCTTTTCCGCCCGGCTCTCCTTTCCGGTACAACTCAACCGTGGTTTTGTAAAGGTGCGGCTCACCGTAGTTTCTAGGATACCAGAATTTGCAGTTTTTGACCGTGAAGGATTTTTGAAAGCTGTTGTGCCATAGCTTGGTCTGAAAATCAAAGCGGCTGTCGGAACCGACACATTCACCGTGTACCTTTACGGTGTAGTCGGTTGAAAAATCTCCGTCAAGCTCTGCGTTTATGTAAAAACGCATGTCGGCACTGTTATTCTCGGTGTCTACCGCGTTTGTGGCAAAGAAAACCTCTTTTATTTTGTCTTTTTGTTTTCTTAACAACTTTACTTCTTTCCATATTCCGGCAGACACGATTCTCGGCATTATGTCCCAGCCGAACATGTACGCCGCTTTTCTTAAATAAAGCGACGGATAGCTGTACTCAAGAGCGTTGCTTGAAACCGGAAGAGTACGCTTCCTTGATTCAATGCATGAAGGCTTTATGTGTACTAAAACCTCGTTTATGCCTTCCTTAAAGCAGTCGGAAATCTCATACGGAAGAAACATATTGTCGGTTGACAGCCGCTTTTGTCCGTTTACATATATGTCGCTTACAGTATCAATTCCCTCAAAGCGTAGCACTGCTTCGTCAGGGTGTTCGCAGTTAAATTCGGTAAAATAGTAAACATGCAGATTTTCAAGTTCCTGGGCTTTCAGCGTGTTTACCGAATAGAACAGATCCGGAATTTTACCTTCACGCATGAGGTCAAGCTCAAAATTTCCCGGGACTTGCGCGTGTATTATTTCAAAACCGGCGTTTTCTATATCTTTTTTGCATGAAATGTTCATTTCCCGGCAGACATTGTTTGGTGCGGTTGCAAGACTCCAGTTGAAACCATTTGTTTGCATATTTATATTCATTTCCTTATCCTTATCCATGTTCACCTGTCCTTTCTTATATTTTTTCGTTATTGTATACCGACAGTATACAGTACATTTTCCGGGAGGTAAATAGGATAATACGTGAATGTATTAAGAAAAACAACGCTAATGATTGTTAGTGTGTTTTATTGAGCACTAATGAGCCTTGCGGTATTCCGAAGGAGTTACGCCGAGTTTTTGCTTAAACACGTATACAAAGTATTCGGCGGAATTATATCCCGATTCAAAGGCAATTTGCTTGACCGAAAGAGAGCTTGTGCAAAGCAGACCGCAGGCATATTTAAGCCTTGTCATATTGAGATAGTCTGCAAATGAAATGCCAAGGGATTTCTTGAAAATAACGCCGAGATGGTTTGCCGAAACGGCAAGCTTTTTTGCGGCGCTGAATAGAGTTAAATCGTTTCTGAAATCCCGCCGGATAAGCGCAACAGCCGATTGAACATGCTTAGGACGATATTTGGACGGGGAAAACGAAGCGGATTTTCTTATAAGCTCAGTCACAACAGCCGAGATCATGCTTTTGCTCATAATTCCTGCAAAAGGCTTCTCACTGTTTTGTTCCTGATACAGAATGTCCGTGAAACGAATTATTTGTTTGAATTCTTCCTCAGCGAATTGTACGCAGAACCGTGAAGCGCCCGGCTGAATATAGTCAACCAGCTCTTTTTCAGCCGCCTCCTCGCAAAAGCGCAGGTTTATAAGTCGCATGTCTGTGTCGGCACGTATGGAGTGAAAGTCGCAGTAAGACAAGAGATATGCGCTTCCGGCAGATACGGTGTACTTGCGGTCGTTTAACGTATGAATACCGGTGCCGTCAAGTATTATTTCAAATTCAAAATAATCATGCCAGTGCACAGGATATTCGCAGCCTTTTTGTATTTTGGATTCACGGATAATATACCCGTTTTTTCCGAATTCATCGTCTAAACTCATAAACATGGACTCGCTCATTTTCTGTCTCCCGAATCAGTGATTTTCTTAATTTTAACACCAAAATGATACTGTGTCAATTGTGCAAAGCTTACTGTTTACCATATGTTAGCCGTAAAAAGATTTTCTTCTTGAAATGTTTCAAAAATATTTACTTTTGTCTGTGTATGTGTTAGAATACAAGAAAAGTACATTTTTAATGAGGTGTCAGATATGATTTTTGAAAACGGAGACAGAATTGTGTTTTCAGGCGACTCGGTTACAGATATGGGAAGTACAAACCCGGTAGGAGAGGGACACCGTGAGGACCCGCTTGGCAGAGGTTATGTGCGTGTTATAGAAAACCTGCTCATGTCGTGCTATCCGGAAAGACTTATACGTGTGACGAATTCCGGCATCAGCGGCAACACAAGCAGGGATTTGCTTGCGCGTTTCGACAGGGACGTTATTTCTCTTAACCCGGACTGGATATCTGTCTGTATCGGCATAAACGACGTGTGGCGTCAGTTCGACATGCCAGAAATGCCGGAATACCATGTATATCCGGACGATTACAGAAAAAACATGACCGAAATGATAGAGAAAGCCAAGAAATGTGCAAAAGGCGTTTTTGTGTGCACTCCATACATAATGGAGCCTGAAAAGGGCGACAAAATGAGAAAGAGAATGGACGAATATACGCAGATATGCAAAGAACTTGCGGAAAAATACGACTGTGTGCTGGTAGATTTCCAGAACATGTACGATAAGTTCTTTGCTTACAGACATTCGGCTGTAATTGCGTGGGACCGCATACACCCGAACCAGGTAGGAGCTACCCTTATGGCAAAAGAGTTTTTGTCAAAATGCGAATTTGATTATAATCGGGAAATATAATGTCGGTTTAATGTTAGTATAAACAGTCGGCTGGTTATATTTAAACTGTATATTTTTCACTCTAAAATACACGACGGAGGTTTATACCATGCAAAACAGTAAAAATTTTTCAAAAGGCGCCGGAATCGGAATTGCTATAGGAATATTCGCAGTTGTCATAGTACTTATGATTTTTGTGTGCTTTCCTCTTCAGTACCGCCTCGGCATGACAGGGCTTTTCCTTACGGAGCTCATATTTCTTGCCGTGTCGCTTCTTTCGTGCCTTATTTTCCGCCAAAAGTTCTCGGAAGTGTTTAAGATAAGCCGTCCTAAGCTCAGACACGTTTTCGGAACGCTTATACTGTGGGCTGGAATGATTTTGATAACGTCATGCATTGCTGTGATTACTATGTACCTGTTTCCGGACTTTCAGCAAACGGCGGAAGGCTTGACAGAATTTATTTCGCAGACTCCTGCGATACTTACAGTGATAATTGTCGCTGTTATGCCGGCAATATGTGAAGAAGCGCTTCACAGAGGCGTTATACTGCATTTTTTCGGCAAAATCAAGAGCACATGGTTAATAGTAATTATAATGGGCATAATTTTCGGTATATTTCACCTTGATCCGTACCGCTTTCTCATAACGGCGCTGCTCGGCGGAGCGATTACATACATTGCAGTGAAAACGCATAATATACTCTTGTGTGCATTATTCCACTTTGTAAATAATCTTCCGGCGGCAATTACTTCCGCCTTTGCGCAAAGTATCACTTCTAATGAGTTAACGGACTTAAATATGGTGTTTATAAATCCTATGATTATAGTCGGAGGAGCAATGCTGTTAACGTCAGTCGCTCCGCTTCTGCTGTTGGCAGGATCTGTTTTATTGAGTGAAAAGGATGACATAAAAAAAGGACTGAACGTGAAAATTGCTGTTTTTGTTTCTTTGTCGGCTTTAATGATAATAGTTGGAATATGGCTTATTGTAATTGGATTTCTTATAAGCTCAAGAGTTTTTCTGCCTAGGTTAATATATTAAAAAGACATTTTAACTGTTGACAAAATAAAAAAATAGTGATAAAATGAATCGAATCTTTAAGAGCGATACAGAGATGTCGACAAGGTTCGGATAAGTAAATACGGTTCGCAAACATTTATCTACATGGGCGGACTCTATCTGACTGATTACCGTAAATCTTGCCGTCCGGCAAGATTTTTTTTGTATATTTTTGTATCCGGCATACTGCCGGATGACATTGTACATTCTCACTTGTGCAAACAAACGTAAAGGAGTGTTTGACATAGCTGTAAAAACACAATTTGCAAAAGCGGAGTTTATCTGCCCTGACTCAAGCGAAACTCGCCTTAGAAGCTGTACCGAATATCTGGAAAAAAGCGGTATTTCCGTAAAAGAAGGTCATATCTATGCCGTAATGCCGGGACTGTGCGACGTACACGTGCATTTGAGGGAGCCGGGATTTTCATATAAGGAAACAATGCGCACAGGTACTCTTGCGGCACTTCACGGCGGATATACCGACGTATGCTCAATGCCGAACTTAAATCCTGTACCTGACTGCGCGGAAAACTTGAAAATTCAGCTTGATATTATTAAAAAGGACGCATGCGTCAGAGTACACCCATACGCTGCAATCACAGTCGGAGAAAAAGGCGAATCGCTTTCGGATATGGAAGAGCTTTGTGCTGACGCCGCCGCATTTTCAGACGACGGACGTGGCGTTCAGTCGGCGATTATGATGGAAAGCGCAATGATAAAAGCTGCAAAGCTCGGAAAAATAATTGCCGCACACTGCGAGGACAATTCGCTTCTTGAGGGCGGTTATATCCATAAGGGAAGCTATGCGGAGAAACACTCTCATAAAGGTATCAGCTCCGAGAGCGAGTGGAAACAAATAGAAAGAGATATAGAAATAGCACGTAAAACCGGCTGTAAATACCATGTTTGCCATATATCGACTGCCGAGAGCGTAAACCTTATAAGAAAGGCAAAGGCCGAAGGCGTAGATATAACATGCGAAACAGCGCCGCATTATCTCGTGCTTACAGAGGACAACCTTGAAGAGGACGGACGCTTTAAAATGAATCCTCCTCTAAGGGAAGAAAAAGACAGACAAGCCTTGATAGAGGGAATTATCGACGGCACTATCGATATGATAGCCACCGATCACGCTCCGCACTCGGCAAAAGAAAAATCACTCGGACTTGAAAAAAGCCTTATGGGTGTTGTCGGACTTGAAACGGCATTTCCGATATTGTATACGTACCTTGTAAAACCGGGAATTATTTCACTTGAAAAGCTTGCTTACCTCATGAGCGATTCTCCGAGAAAACGCTTCGGTTTTGCGAAATATGAAAATGAGTTTTCGCTGTGGGATCTTGACGAGTGTTTCAAAATTGATCCGGCAGAATTTGTTTCTATGGGAAAAGCAACGCCGTTTGAAGGTGTAAGCGTCTACGGCAAGTGGATTTATACTTTGGTTGCCGAAAAGAATTGAAAAAAGGAGACGGTAAGCATCGTGAAACAGGGATTTTATGAGATAACCGAAAACATAAAGCTTGCTCATAATACATTTGAGATGAGACTTTGCGGAGATACGTCGGCTTTTACAAATCCGGGACAGTTTTTGAATATCAAACTCGACGGATTTTTTCTGCGCCGCCCTATTTCTGTGTGCAGCTATTCCGAAAACGAGATAGTAATAATATATAAAACCGTCGGAGAGGGTACGGAAAGAATGTCAAAAATGCTTTCCGGAGAAAAGCTCGATATACTGACAGGGCTCGGCAACGGTTTTGATACTTCAAAAAGCACCGATTCTCCGCTTGTTATCGGAGGCGGAGCGGGTGTCGCACCGCTTTACGGACTGTGTGAATGCTTGGTAAGAGAGGGAAAGAAGCCGAAAGTAATACTCGGATTTAACTCAAAGGACGAGGTGTACTATGAGGATAAATTCGCCGCTCTTACACCCGATACATACGTCACAACTGTTGACGGAACACATGGAACAAAAGGCTTTGTCACAGACGTGATGAAAAATCTTGATTACGGATATTTTTATACTTGCGGTCCTATGCCGATGTTCAAAGCCGTTGAGAAGATAGCAAAAACAAGCGGACAGTTTTCGTTTGAGGAAAGAATGGGATGCGGATTTGGTGCCTGTATGGGCTGTTCCTGCAAAACTCTTACGGGCGGATATAAAAGAATCTGTAAAGAAGGACCGGTAATGGAAAGAGAGGAGATACTATGGACACAAGCGTAAATCTTTCCGGAATAAAGATAGATAACCCGGTAATTCCAGCAAGCGGAACTTTCGGATACGGCACGGAATTTGCCGGTCTTTACGATATAAATATACTCGGCAGCTTTTCGTTTAAGGGAACGACGCGCGAAGAGCGGTTCGGTAATCCTACTCCGAGAATAGCCGAGTGTACGGCAGGTATGATAAATTCCGTCGGATTGCAAAATCCCGGCGTTGAAAGGGTAATATCACATGAACTGCCGGGACTTGCCAAGGTTTTCAAAAAGCCTGTAGTTGCAAATGTCAGCGGTTTTTCCTTGGAAGAGTACAGCTATTGCTGCGAATTGCTGTCGGAACAGCCGCAGGTCGGCTGGCTTGAAGTAAATATAAGCTGCCCTAATGTACACGGCGGCGGCATGAGCTTCGGAACCGACGCGAAAAGTGCGGCAAGCGTGACAAAAGCTGTAAAAAAAGTTTCAAAAAAACCTGTCTACATAAAGCTTTCACCGAATGTCACGGATATCACTGAGATAGCAAAAGCATGCGAAGCGGAGGGAGCGGACGGGCTGTCGCTGATAAATACGCTTATGGGCATGAGAATTGATCTCAAAACAGGAAAACCGGTCGTCGCAAATAAAATGGGCGGCTTTTCGGGACCTGCCATAAAGCCTGTCGCAGTTCGCATGGTGTATCAGGTGTACGAAGCCGTAAAAATACCGATAATGGGAATGGGCGGCGTTGCGAGCGCCGAAGATGTGTTGGAGTTTATGCTTGCGGGAGCTACGGCTGTACAGGTAGGAGCGGCAAATCTTGTCGATCCGTACGCATGTTTGAAAATAGTAAATAATCTCCCGAGAGTTATGGAAAAATACGGAATCACAAAAATTTCAGATATTATAGGAGGAGCTCACTAATGGGAAAGGACGTAATAATCGCTTGTGATTTTTCGAGCGCTGACGAGGTGTTTGCTTTTCTTGACAAATTCGGGGAAAGAAAACCGTTTGTAAAAATAGGAATGGAGCTTTTCTATTCTCAAGGTCCGGATATTGTAAAAAAGATAAAAGAAAGAGGCCATAAGATATTTCTTGACCTGAAGCTCCACGATATACCGAATACCGTAAAAAAATCCATGGCGGTGCTTTCGGGACTTGACGTAGATATGACAAACCTTCATGCTTCCGGCACAATTGCGATGATGAAGGCGGCTCTCGAGGGACTTACCCGTCCGGACGGTTCAAGACCGCTTCTCATAGCAGTAACACAGCTCACCTCGACCGACGCCGAGCGCATGAAAAATGAGCTTTTGATAAACGAGGATATTGATAAGGTCGTTATGCACTACGCTCATAACGCAAAGCTTGCAGGCCTTGACGGCGTTGTTTGCTCGCCGCTTGAAGCAGGTAAGGTGCACGAAGTTTGCGGTAAAGAGTTTTTAACGGTAACACCGGGCGTTCGGTTTGCCGACGGCGATATGGGGGATCAGAAGCGTGTAATGACGCCGGAGCAGGCAAAAATCATAGGAAGTGACTACATAGTCGTAGGCCGTCCGATAACTGCGGCAGAAGATCCCGTTGCGGCGTACTTGAAGTGCGTGGAGCAGTTTTGTGACTGATTTTTGTGTCGTGTTTTAAAGAATAAGCCTCGCGGTAAAATATATATCATCAATCCTGTAAAGCGAAAAGCATAAGAAAACAAGCAATGCGGCAAGTAAACAGTTCAAGCAGACACATTGCGGAAAAATAATGAAAGGAAGCAGAAAAGATGCAGACAAATAAACTTATAGCTAAGGATCTTCTCAAAATAAAGGCGGTTTTTTTACGTCCGGAAGAACCTTTCACCTGGGCAAGCGGAATAAAAAGCCCGATTTACTGCGATAACCGCCTTACTTTAAGCGACGTAGCCGTACGTACTGACGTTGAAAACGGACTTGCAGAACTTATAAAAGAGCACTATCCGGAAGCAGAGGTACTTATGGGCACATCTACGGCAGGCATAGCGCACGCCGCAATTACGGCGCAGATTCTGTCACTTCCCATGGGATACGTACGCAGCGGCGCAAAGGATCACGGCAGACAGAACCAAATAGAAGGACGCCTTGAAAAAGGGCAGAAAACTGTCGTAGTCGAGGACCTTATTTCAACAGGCGGCAGCGTGCTGGAAGTCGTAGACGTACTGAGAAACGCCGGAGCGGACGTGCTCGGAATAGTTTCCATATTTACATACGGCATGAAAAAAGGGCTCGAACGCCTTGAAGGCGCAAAGGTTAAAAACGTAAGCCTTACTGACTTCGATTGCGCTATAGAAGTTGCGGCACAGGACGGATATATAAAACCTGAAGATGTCGCAAGACTTAAAGCTTTCCGTGACAATCCGTCTGACGAAAGCTGGATAAAAGCGTAAGACCGCTGGAAAAGAGGGGACAGGCATGAAACATCTTATAGATATAAACGACCTTTCGGAAAGAGAGCTTGAAGAGCTTATAGACAAGGCTTGCGATATCATACGAAATCCGCAAAGCTATTCGGAAAAGTGTAAAGGCAAGAAGCTCGCAACCCTTTTCTTTGAACCGTCAACGCGCACACGCCTAAGCTTTGAGGCGGCAATGTATGAGCTTGGCGGAAACGTGCTCGGCTTTTCCGACTCGATGAATTCCTCAAGCGCAAAGGGAGAGAGCGTTGCCGATACCGCAAAAACCGTATCGTACTATGCGGATATTATTGCAATGCGGCACCCTAAAGAGGGAGCGCCGCTTGTTGCGGCGATGAATTCGCTCGTGCCGGTAATAAATGCCGGTGACGGCGGTCATAATCACCCAACCCAAACGCTTGCCGACCTGCTTACCATTTATCGTGAAAAAGGACATTTCGACAATCTCACCGTCGGATTTTGCGGCGACTTAAAATTCGGCAGAACCGTACATTCACTTATCAGCGCACTCTCACGCTATTCGGGAATTGATTTTATACTGATTTCTCCTGATGAACTTAAAGTGCCTCGTTATATCACCACTGACGTAATCGGAAAGAATAACGTCGGATATCTCGAAACGGGCGACCTCACCTCTGTGCTTCCCGACCTTGACATACTGTACATGACGAGAGTGCAAAAGGAAAGATTTTTCAATGAAGAGGATTATCTGCGCTTAAAGGACAGTTATATACTGACTCCCGATAAGCTTGAAGGCGCTAAAAAAGACCTTGCCATAATGCATCCGCTTCCCAGAGTAAACGAAATAAGCGTAGCTGTTGACTCGGATGAGAGAGCGTGCTATTTCAAACAGGTGCAAAACGGAAAGTATATGCGTATGGCGCTCATACTTAAACTGCTCGGGATTGAGTAATACTCAAAAATAAGCGACGCGACAGCAGAAACGGCACATATGCAAAGGATAAAATGAGTAAAAATGTGCCGTCAGTGCACGAAAGCGCCAAAAGGGGGAAAAATAATGAATATTGATTCTATAAAGAACGGAATTGTTATAGACCATATTACGGCAGGTAAAGGAATGGAAATATACCGTCTGCTTGAGCTTGATGCAACCGATTATTCAGTGGCTTTGATTAAAAATGCGTCAAGCAGTAAAATGGGTAAAAAGGATATTATAAAAATTGACGCGCTGATTGATATAAATATGGATATACTTGGATATGTTGATCCGGGCGTCACCGTGAATATCATCAAGGATGAAAAGCTTGCCGATAAAATCTGCCCGAAATTGCCGGAAAAGCTGACAAACGTCATAAAGTGCAAAAATCCTCGCTGTATCACCACTACGGAACAGGAACTGCCGCACGTTTTCAAACTCACCGACGAGAAAAATCGTATATACAGATGTATATACTGCGAAACTGCCGGACGTTAACAGCTTTATTTTTCTTAGTACACCGGCTCAAATAAGTAAATATAAAAAACAGGACTGTGGCAGAACATCAGAAAACTGCCGCAGTCCTTATGTTTATGTTTTGTGTAATAAATTATATTTTTAGGCTTTTGAGATATTCTTTTTGCTCATTTGAAATCCGAAAACTTTCTCTGGCTTTTCTGACAGTCATGTTGTGAGCAGCAGGGGATAGAAGCCTGTTTTCGAGAAAAGTGACAAAGTCGCTGTACCGCTTTGCAAGTCCGGTCGCAAAATACCAGCCTATCATCATGTTGATATAATATTCGTCGGATTTAATTTTAGAGGCGAGCTCCGGAAACTCGGGCGTAAATGCGTCGTCAAGAAAAAATTTCATCATCATTCCCAAGGCAAAACGAACAGTGTACGTGCGCTCTGACTTCAACCATCTCTTTATATTTTCCGTAAGATCTTCTTTATTGTCATTTTTCTTAAAAGAAGCAGGGGATAGAGCGTCGCAGCATGCCCAGTTGTCAACATACGGCAAAAACGCCTCCAAAGCGTCAATTGTTTGACTGTAAGAGCGCAAACCGTTTATGAGAAAGGCGTGAATCAAGTATTCTTCGTAGTATTCTTGCGGCAGTGTGTTCAGAAAATCTTTGGCAAACTCTGTTTTAGATATTCCGGAAGCAATTTTTCTGAGAATCGGCACTCTGACGCCGATCATACGGTCACACTCATATCCTGGGATAAGTGAAAGCTGAAAAGATTTATATTTTGTATCACTGAATGAAAAAAGCAGCTCTTTAAGTTCAGCTGAGTTTTTAATTTCTGTAAAAACCATTCGGACACCTCTCAAAAGTGTAAATGTTGAATGTCTACCGCTTTTTTAGTAAACCGACGAATTGCGGGTAAGATATTATCTGATAAAAAAATCCTCCGGAAGCGGGGCGGTAATTTCTCTTTTAATTTGCGTGAAAGGATCGGTAAAAACAACCGATTCGCAGTGAAGTCTTGGGCGCTCACCGGCTATTTCCGTGCCGTACAGATAATCAGCGTAAAGCGGACAGCCGATATAGGAAAGATGAACACGTATCTGATGCGTCCTTCCGGTAACGGGAACGGCTCCGATAAGACTTTTTCCGTTATTTTCCTTTATAAGACGATACTTTGTAATGGAATTTTTTCCGTCAGAGCGAACTTCACGTTTAATAATGCTGTCGCCTATGCGTCCGATAGGCGCGTCAATAATTCCTTCGTTAGCCTCCGGCACGCCGCAGCATATGGCAAGATATTTCTTTTCTACGCCGGAAGAAGGAAATTTTGAGGCGGCACACATGTTTTTAGCAATAATAACGACGCCCGTCGTGTCGGCGTCAAGCCTTGTTAAAACACGGTAAGTAAAGCTTCTGTCACGATAGTAGTACATCACGGCGTTTGCGAGCGTGTCCGACACGTGATAAAGCGACGGATGAACCGGCATGGCGCTCGGCTTGTTTACGGCAAGATAGTTTTCATCCTCATACAGAATATCAAGCGGATGATATACAGGTTCAATGGAATCGGAGTTTTCTTCCGGATAGATAAGCTGGAGTATTTCACCGCAGGAAAGCACATGATTTACAAAAACCTCTTTGCCGTTTACCGTTATTTTTCCTGAATACTTCAGCTTTTTTAAAACCCCGACAGAGTACCCGAGATAGCCGAGAATGTATTCTTTTACTGTCATTCCTGAACAGTCAGAGTCTATCGTGAAAATATTTTTGTCCATAAAATCTCCGAAAAAATAGGGTGTACTACCCAAAAAGGCAATACACCCGACATGCTTTAGCATTAAATCAGTCGCTTATATAAGGAATAAGAGCGATGTGACGAGCACGCTTGATAGCGATTGTGAGCTCTCTCTGGTGCTTAGCACAGGTGCCCGTAATTCTTCTGGGAAGAATCTTGCTTCTTTCGGAAACATATTTGCGAAGCTTGAGCACATCCTTGTAATCTATCATTTCTGTTTTTTCAGCACAGAAATTACAAACCTTCTTGCGCTTTTTTCCGGGACGGAAAGGCTTCTGAACTTCTTTGTTATCCATATTACGTTTTACCTCCTTTAGAAATTAAATAACTGCATCAGAACGGCAGATCATCTTCTGCGGCAACCTCTTCAAAATTAGCCTCGGAAACTCTCGGCTGACCTGACGGAACAGGCTCTCCGCCGTAGTAAGTACCTTCGGTTCTTTCTCTTGAGGTTCCGGCGCTCTCAACAAACGAAACATTTTCAGCTACGACTTCGGTAATGTACCTGCGTGAGCCGTCGTTTGCTGTGTATGACCTGGACTGAAGCTGACCTTCAACAAGAATAGCTTTTCCCTTGTTAAAGTATTTGGAAACAAACTCCGCAGACTTGCGCCAACATACAATGTTGATAAAATCCGCCTTTACTTCGTCCGTTTCCTTTGCGAATCTGCGTCCCACGGCAATACTGAAAGAAGTGACAGGCACACCGTTAGGCGTTGTCTTCAGTTCGGGATCAGCCGTTAAACGCCCGATCAAAATAACCTTGTTGAAACTTGCCATGCTACACAAACCTCCTCAGCCCGTATTACTTGTCGAGCTTTACAATGATGGAACGGAGAACACCGTCTGTGATGTTGTACACACGGCCAAGCTCCGCAGGAACGTCTGCCTTTGCGGTGAAGTTAACCACATAGTAGTAGCCGTCCGAATAGTCATCGATAAGATATGCGAGCTTCTTTTTGCCCCATTCGTCAACCTTATCAACCATTCCGCCGTTTTCAGTGATAAGCCCGGTAAACTTCTCGAGAAGGCCCTTTGAAGCTTCCTCGGTGAAATCAGAGTTTACAATGAAAACTGTCTCGTACTTTGACGTAAGTTCCATTCTTTGCACCTCCTTATGGACATATGACTCTGTACCCAGAGTAAGGAGGAAAAGTTATCAACGCATATGAAAACCTTTCCACAGCTCATTATTATATAATAATGCCTGCGGTTTGTCAAGTATGTTTGAAGAGAAAATGGAAATTGTGTGTTTGAAGAGAAAATGGAAATTGTGTGTTTGAAGAGAAAATGGAAATTGTGTTTGAAGAGAAAATGGAAATTGTGTAAAAGCAACAACAAAAATGTCAAACACAAACAACCAAAATTTTGTAAAATGCGTTGAAATCATCATACCTTGGTGATAAAATAATAACCGGAAACGCACGAGTATCAGATATTAAAAATCAAACATCAAACATCAAATATACCGGCTTATTCCGAACATATCGAAAGGTTGAAAAAACATGATACATTCTTTTTTGCTTATTGGACAGTCAAATATGGCAGGAAGAGGAATACTTAACGAGGTAAAGCCCATTGCCAATAACAGACTTAAAGTATTAAGAAACGGGCGGTGGCAGAATATGTTTTCGCCTGTAAATCCGGACAGACCTTTTTCGGGCGTCTGCCTTGCCGAAAGCTTTGCCGACGCATATTCCGCCGAACATAACGTCGACGTCGGACTGATACCGTGCGCAGACGGCGGAACAACGCTTGACCAGTGGAGAGTCGGAGGCTTGTTATATGACCATGCAGTGTGTATTGCAGGGCTTGCAAGCCGTACATCGACAATTGCCGGAGTGCTGTGGCACCAGGGAGAATCGGACTGTGCGGACGGCAAATATCAGATGTATGAGCAAAAATTTACTCGTATAATGAATTCTTTTAGAGAAGATTTAGGTTTGTACGACGTGCCTTTTCTTCTTGGGGGACTGGGTGATTTTCTTGCAAACAGATCAGAAAACCCGGAACTTTGCAATTATGTATACATAAACGAAACGCTTAAACGCATTTCACAAGAGTATCCTATGACCGGTTTTGTCAGCGCCGAGGGACTTACTGCGAATAAAGATAACCTGCATTTTAATGCTGAGTCGCTCAGAGAATTTGGAAGAAGATACTATGAGGAATTCAGACGTCTTGAGGATAAAACGAAAGTTTTTGAAGAAAAAGTCTCTGAAGATGATGCGGTGAGAGGCGAATTTGAAAATCTGTAATAAAAAAGTAATAAAGCAAAGAATCAGCCGGGAACTGCTATGGAATCCCGGCTGAAAACTGTATTTGGTATATTGCCTTATGAAGTATAGTCGAAAGTCGTATAGAAAATACGATTTTTTCAGATTTTGGCAAAGTATCCCTTAGGATACGAACAAAGCGGACAGTGTTCAGGCGGAGTGTTGCCTTTTGTGCGGTATCCGCAGTTTAAGCATATCCACTCCGTGTTTGCGTCGCCCTTGAAAATGCTGCCGTCACGAATGCTCTCGAGAAATTTCTCTTGAGTGCAGGCATGGTCTGCTTCAACGGAACCTGTCATGCTGAATTTTTGGGCTATTTCGTCAAAACCTTCTTCCTTTGCGGCTTTTGCTGCTTCCGGATAAAATGTTGTGCTTTCAAAGGTTTCCGTGGCAATTGCAGTTTCAAGGTTTTCTTCTGTCGAACCGAGCTGTCCTAAGTATCCAAGCCATAGCTCAGCGTGTTCTCTTTCGTTGTTGGCGATAGACGAAAGAGTGCGGCTTATTTCCTGATAGCCTTCTTCGTCTGCGATATCTGAATACAGTGAATATTTTGTAAACGCGCTTGCTTCGCCTTGTGCAGCTGTCTTTAAATATTGCTCGGTTTTTGTACCGGTCAAAGCGCTTTGAGAGTGTTTTTTCATTTTTTTCATGCCTTTCATTAAGGCGCGGCGCGAAAAAAGCCGCGCCGTATTAGTTTGAAGTCGAAGTAAAACTTCAATAGTATAGTATGCGTATGTCAAATAGGTTGACAAAGAAATGAAAGTGGTGTAATATCTACGTAGTGAAAAATTAAGTGCGTATTTAACTTTATCAGTCAAAAAATACAACTATCATTGTAAAGAACGGGTGAAAAATATGTCTATGGTAAAACTCGGAAAAACCGGAATAGAGTCACAAAAGAACGCTTTCGGTGCATTGCCTATCCAGCGAATATCACTTAAAGAAGCCGAAAAATTGCTCAGAAAAGCTTATGATTGCGGCATAACGTTTTTTGATACTGCACGAGCCTATTCAGACAGCGAAGAGAAAATCGGATACGCCCTTTCGGACGTTCGCAGTAAAATAGTTATTGCTACAAAATCAGGCGCCCTTAACGCAGATTCCCTGAAGAGAGATCTCGAAACAAGCCTTAAAAATCTGAAGACCGATTACATAGATATTTATCAGTTTCATAATCCTCCTTTCTTTCCTGAACCTGACGACGGAACAGGACTCTACGAAGCCGTGCTTGAGGCAAAAAGGCAAGGAATGATACGTCATATCGGTATAACCAACCACCGGCCTGACGTCGCAGAGCAAGCCGTAACGTAAAGTCCGGTTTGTATGAAACGCTTCAGTTTCCGTTCTGCTATCTTGCGTCTGAGCGTGATATTGCCATAACCGAGCTTTGCGCACAGCACAATGTCGGCTTTATTGCAATGAAGGCGCTTTCCGGAGGACTCATTACAAATGCAAGGGCTGCTTACGCATGGATGAGCGCATATTCCGGAGTGCTGCCTATATGGGGAATACAGCGTGAAACGGAACTTGACGAGTTTCTTGCCTTTACCAAGGAAAACGTAACCCTTACTGACGAAATAAAAGCGTATATCGAGCAGGACAGAAAAAAACTGTCGGGAGATTTTTGCCGTGGCTGTGGTTACTGTATGCCATGTCCGGCAGGAATAGAAATAAATAACTGTGCGAGAATGTCACAGTTAATACGCCGCAGTCCGTCGGCAAACTGGCTGACTGAGGAGTATCAGAAAAAGATGTTCCTCATAGAAAAGTGCATTGGTTGCAGACAGTGTACAAAAAAATGTCCTTACGGACTTGATACGCCGGAGCTTCTTAAGAAAAATCTCGAAGATTATAAGGACATACTTTCCGGCAAGGTCAGCATAAATTAGCGAATAGTAGTTATTTAGTTCTTTGAAGAGGAATGTTATGACAATAGATGTAAAAAGCAAATACGTTGTGTTTCCTGTCAATACTGAAGAGAGAAAAGAAAGTTATCTTTTTTCGACCGTGATACAGAGGTTTACAGCCTTAACATAAGGCTTGATGATAAAAATCCGAATTGTTACGCATATATAGATTTGTCAAGATTTATAGGTAAAAGCCTTGAAATAAGAGTTTCTCCGGAGATCGGATTTTCGTGCAGAGAAACGGAAGAAATTGATATAGAAAATGTATATGCAGAACCTGACCGGCCGAAAATTCATTTTACACCAAAAAACGGTTGGCTTAATGATCCGAACGGGTTTATATATATCGACGGAGAGTATCACTTGTTTTACCAGTATAATCCGTGTGAACCGGGTTGGGAAAACATGCACTGGGGACATGCCGTGAGCAAAGATTTGCTTCATTGGACGGAAAAAGACGTGACGCTCTTTCCGGACGAAGACGGAATGAAGTTTTCAGGGTGCGCTGTTATAGACAAAGACAATCTTGTCGGGGTAAAAGAAGGCGAAACGCCCCCTGTTTTACTGTTTTATACTGTTACTAAGCCTTTCTGTCAGCATATGGCGTATTCTCATGACGGTTTAAAAACTGTCTCAAAGTATGCGGCAAATCCTGTTGTTCCTCATATCGTTGACGAAAACAGAGATCCAAGCGTTGTCTATTGCGACGAACTTGGAGAGTATATTATGGCGCTGTATCTTGAAAAAAGTTTTTACGGTTTGCTCAAATCGAAAAATCTGACCGATTGGGAGCTTTTTCAAAAAATAGAACTGCCGGGAGAAAACGAGTGCCCGGATATTTTCCCGATTTATGACCAAAACAAGACTAAAAAGTGGGTTTTAATGGGCGCACGGGACATGTACGCAGTTGGAGACTTTAAAAACGGCGAATTTGTTCAGTGTCAGGAAATACGGAAATTACATTATGGGGAATATGTATATGCAGGTCAAACCGTGAGCAATATGCCGCAAGGCAGGACTGTCAGAATTACATGGGACAGGGGCTGCGTCAAAACGGATAGAATCTGCGGAGAGATGAATACCCCTGTTGAATTTGAGCTTGTCGAGAAAGCGGATACATATTTTCTGAAAGCAACGCCGGTAAAGGAAATCGAAACATTATTCGCAGAAAAAACGGAATATGAGAATATATTCATAAAAAAAGATCAGCCTAAAACTGTGAATTTGAAAAATTCTCCGTATCTTTTAAAACTGAAAGCCAAAAAAGATAAAAACGTTTGCATAGAGATAATGCTGTTCGATAATAAAATAAGCTGTGATTTTTCAAAAAATCATGCTGTTGTGAATGGAGAATCAGTGCCGTTAGCTGAAGAAAGTGACTCATTCGAGGTTGTCGTTGTTGCTGATACCGCTTCGATTGAGGTTTATTTTGACGGCGGAATATCGTATGCCGTAATGAAAAACCTGTATTGCGCAAATTCTCCGTCAAACCTTAAAATATCGTCGGATTATGATTATTCCGTTGAGAAGTTGGAGATTAACGAACTTTCGAGCGTGTGGAGTGAAGGCTGAGCAAAGAGTTAAATCTAAGAACATGTAGCCTAAAGAAAGTTTTAACGGTTGTTTTTTTATAAAAAATGTGCTGAAATTGATTGTAAATACTATAAAAATGCTTGACAAAGCGGAGTAAAAGTGGTATAATCTGTTTACCTCTGTTGGAGGAGTTTTTTTGTTATGCGTATTTTTACGTATAAGCCGTGCAAAAATCTTCCATGTCGAGGGAGGTAAAACACTTAAATTTACCGGGAGGTGTACAGAATGAGAGTGAAAATAACACTCGTTTGCAGCGAATGCAAACAAAGAAATTACGACTCTACAAAGAATAAGAAGAATGATCCTGATCGTCTTGAATTCAAGAAGTATTGCAGGTTCTGCCGTAAGCACACCCTTCACAAGGAATCCAAGTAAGGGTTCTAACGAAAAACAAGGAGGATAAGTCATGGCAGAAGAAACAACAAAAGTAAAAAAGCAGTCAAAGATTGCGAAGTTTTTCCGTGATTATAAGAGTGAATTCAAGAAAATTGTGTGGCCGGCGAGAAAGGATACGCTGAAAATGAGCGTAGTCGTAATTGTTGCGATAGTTGTAGCAAGTATAGCGATTTTCTTGCTTGACACAGGATTTTCAACAGCTTTCTCCGAGATCGGCAAGCTTGTAGGTTAAAGGAGATAGTGCGATGTCTAACGAGATGGCGCAATGGTATGTGATTCATACGTATTCCGGGTACGAAAACAAGGTAGCGGCAAACATTCAGAAGATGATTGAAATGCGCGGACTTGAAAATCTGATATTCGAAACCAGAATTCCGACAGAAGTTTTGGTTGAGAGCGAACAGGAAGCAGATGAGTATCTCAAAAATGCGGCTTTTGAGGACGAAACAGAAAGTACGGAAGACGATGAAGATGACGCCGGCAGCGAAAAAGCGAAAAAAAGAAAAAAAGATCAAAAGCCGGTGGAACACAAGCTATTTCCAAGCTATGTGCTGATAAAGATGATAATGAACGACGAGACGTGGCACATAGTCAGAAACATTCGCGGAGTAACAGGATTCGTAGGTCCGGGAAGCAAACCGGTTCCGCTTACCGAAAAGGAAGTTGAGGCGCTCGGAGTTGAAGTTCGTGTGCGTAAACCGTCTTATGAGGTTGGCGACAGCGTTATGGTTGTAGCAGGCTTTATAGCAGGCTCTGTTGCGACGGTAAACGAAATTAATGAAGCAACCGGACGAATTAAGATCACTGCGAATATCGGCGGAAGAGAGACAGTCGTTGAAATGGCTGCCAACGAGGTCGAACCGCTCAAGTCATAAGGACTGCAAACCAATTCAGCAGCAGTACACGCTATGCCAGGCGATGTATTGCGGGCAAACCCAAAACAAGATGGGTGGACGGCGCGGAAGTATTGCCGTCAGTGGGAGGAACATAGTTCCGAAATCAATTACCACATTCGGAGGTGTAAATTAAAATGGCAAAGAAAATAACAGGTTATATTAAGCTTCAGATTCCGGCAGGTAAAGCTCTTCCTGCACCGCCTGTAGGACCGGCGCTCGGTCAGCACGGCGTGAACATCGCAGGATTCTGTAAGGAATTCAACGAAAGAACAAAGAAAGATATGGGTCTTATCATACCGGTAATAATTACCGTATATGCAGACCGTTCATATACTTTCATCACCAAAACTCCCCCGGCAGCTGTTCTTATTAAGAAGGCTCTCGGAATTGAAACGGCATCAGGTCAGCCTAACAAGAATAAGGTTGGTAAGCTCACAAAAGCACAGGTTCAGCAGATTGCTGAAACCAAAATGCCCGATCTCAATGCTTCTTCCGTCGAATCAGCTATGAGCATGATCGCGGGTACCGCTCGCAGCATGGGCATCACTGTGGAAGAATAAGGGAGGTAGACGGTAATGAAAAAAGGAAAGAAATATCTTGAAAGCGCAAAGCTTGTAGACAGAACCAAGCTTTATGATACCGATGAGGCGTTTGAAACACTTTGCAAGACATCTGTCGCAAAATTCGACGAGACAGTAGAAGTACATGTAAAGCTCGGCGTTGACTCCAGACATGCTGACCAGCAGGTAAGAGGCGCCGTTGTACTTCCTCACGGAACAGGTAAAACCGTACGTACCCTTGTATTTGCAAAGGGCGACCACGCAAAGGAAGCACAGGACGCAGGCTCTGATTACGTAGGAGCAGAGGATCTTGTAGCAAAGATCCAGCAGGAAAACTGGTTTGACTACGACGTTATTATTGCAACACCTGATATGATGGGTGTTATCGGTCGTTTGGGTAAGATTCTCGGTCCTAAGGGACTCATGCCTAACCCTAAGGCAGGAACCGTTACTATGGACGTAGCGAAAGCCGTAAACGATGCTAAGGCAGGTAAGATTGAATATCGTCTTGACAAGCAGAACATAATCCACTGCCCGATTGGAAAGGCATCTTTCGGCAAGGATAAGCTTGCTGAGAACTTTGAGGCTCTTATCGCAGCAGTTGTTAAGGCAAAGCCGGCAGCAGCTAAAGGACAGTATATCAAGTCCTGCGCTATTGCATCAACAATGGGCCCCGGTATAAAGGTTAATGCAGCTAAGTATCTTTAATTAACTGCAATAGAGAAGCAAAAAAAGAGCGTTCCGTAATCGGAGCGCTTTTTTGATACAAAATACAAAGTAAGGGAGTACTAAACTCGTTCTTTGGAGGTGTATAAATTTGAAAGCGTACAGAAGTGTGGTAAAAGACTACGCAACCGATTCCTTTATAGAGAAAAAGTCTGAGTTTATTTCCTATGTAAAGCGTATAGATAGTGAAGAAGATGCTAAGAATTTTGTAGCTGAAATTAAGAGCAAACACAGCGACGCAACTCATAACTGCTACGCTTACGTTGTAAGAGGAACGGAAATTGCACGATTTTCAGATGATGGCGAACCTTCAGGAACAGCCGGAATGCCTATCCTTGATGTGATAAAAAGGGAAGGTTTAAGCGGAGTGTGTATAGTCGTGACAAGGTACTTCGGAGGTATACTTCTCGGAGCAGGAGGACTGGTGCGAGCATACGCAAAAGGTGCCAAAATCGGAATTGACGCAGCAGGAACAGCGGATTTTGTCCCGTATGTCACATTCGAGGCGGATTTTTCATACTCTGATTACGAAAAAATACAAAACGAGGCGCCAAAATATGGTGTGAAAATAGATAACGTAGTATACGAGGTGCAAGTTACCATGCAAATGAGCGCAGTAACAGATAATTTTCTAAAGTTCAGTGATTTTGTTACTGATTATACGAACGGCAAAGTATGTCTTAAGCAAACAGGCGAAACATTTGGCCCGGCTTAAATTTTAAATTTCGAATGCTTTTTCACAAAGTAAAATATAACTGCCTGCGTTTTTGCGTTATGCCCCAAAGCAATGAAGTGAAAATATAAAAACCATGGTTTTTCCGAAAACGAAACACGGAAACTCCATGGTTTTTTATTTGTAATTCTAAGCAGTTTTGATATATTTAAGTGCTGTTTCAGGATATTTTGCTAAAGCTCGCATATACTGTATACGACAGCTGAAAATGTGAATTTCAGTAAAATTAGGATATATTTATTTATCAAGCACTCTGATTTTCAAATATTCAGCGCCGAGCTCATTAAGTTTGCTGTCAATTTCTTTTTCAGGCATTTTATCTGTAAAGAAAACGTTTTCGCTTCCGACTTCATCAATGTCGTTCACACCGAAAATTTTCTTAATAGCGGCAATATCAGCTTTTGTACGAACATAGCAAACTGTTTCGTTTGCGGCAATGTCACCGAGAAAATCAGCTTTTTCGTTCTTCCAGGCAATTGTCTTGCGGCAGTCGCGTATAATGTCCAGAACATCAGCCATAACGGCGCTTGCCGTAGGAAGACTGCCTGCTCCTCTGCCGCAGAAGAATACGTCCTGTACAACGTTTCCTACTACCTGAATACCGTTGTAAACATCATTTACACCGGCAAGCGCATTGGTTTTCGGCACAAAATACGGAGCTGTAATAGCATATACTTTCCCGTCATCGCCGCGAGAGGAAAGGCCGAGAAGCTTTATGGCAAAACCATGTTTTGAGGCATAAGATATATCATCATATTTGATCTTCGTAATGCCTTCACAGCTAAGCTGATCCGGGTATACGTGCTTTCCGAAAGCAAGAGAAGTAAGAATGCTGATTTTACGGCAGGTGTCGGTTCCCTCAATGTCGGCACTTGGATTCCTTTCAGCGTATCCAAGCTCTTGAGCCTGCTTTAGCGCCGTCTCAAAATCGGTTTGCTCTTTTTCCATTTTAGTAAGAATATAATTGCAGGTCCCGTTGAGAATTCCGGCAACGGACTTTATTTTATTTGCCGCTAAGCACTGCCACATCGGGCGTATGATCGGAATTCCGCCGCCGACGCTTGCTTCAAACAGATAGCCTATGCCTTTCTCTTTTGCAATTTCCAAAAGCTCTCCGCCGTAGTTTGCGACTACCTCCTTGTTGGACGTAATAACACTTTTTCCGGCAAGCAGAGCCTGCTTTGAAAATTCGTAAGCAGGATGGGAGCCGCCCATAGTTTCTATAACAAGAAAGACGTCTTCATCATTTAAGATTCTGTTGTAGTCGGAGGTAACACGATCTCCAAGCGGATGATCGGGAAACTGCCTTAAATCCAGTATGTGTTTTACGTTTATTTCCTGTCCGTCAAGCCGTTCGGCAAGTTCCTTGCTGTTGCGGGAAATTACCTCGGCAACGCCGGAACCAACTACGCCAAAGCCGAGAATTGCAATATTTATCATACAAGAGTCCATTCCTTTAATTTATTTTCTAATAATTATACCATAGTAAAAGAATAAAATCAAGTATTTTCAGTGTTTTATGCATATTTAAAAACAGCGGAGGCAAATATGATTCTACCCGAAAAGGGATACCGGCGAACGGCTGCTATTGTGTTTTATATAGTACTTGCCATTACAGGCGCATATCTGTTCTTTAAATATATATTTGTGTGTATATTGCCGTTTGCGGTAGCGTTCGTAATAGCAGCGTCAACAAGAAAAACAGTGAAATGGCTGTGTGAAAAATTAAAAATTTCCCGTACTTTCTCGGTGTTGGCAGTTACATTGTTAGTCTTAGGAATAATCTTTGCTGCTTTGTATATGCTGCTTTACGGCGTTTTCAATGAACTTTCCGGACTTGCAATATATTTGACGAGTGAAAATCTGACGCAGGTTATTTCGGAAATAACGTCTTCGTTTACCGGTTTTGCAGAAAAATATCTTCCGCAGCTTTCAGCGCAGATAGTGCCGTTTATAGAAGACTTATCGAAAGATATAGACACGCTGATTGCGCTCGGAGTGCAAAAAATATTGCCGGGACTTATAGAAAATATGGTAGCTCTGTTTAAAGGTCTGCCTAAACTTGTTCTGTTTGCAGGTACGGTTATTTTGGCACTGTACTATTTTGCCTGCGATTACGAAAAGATTACCGGATTTATTGTGAGCCAGCTAAACGAACGTCAGAAAAAATTCGTGTTTGAACTGAAAAATCAGTTTTTTGTCACAATTCTGTCGGTTTTAAGAGCGTATACTATACTCATGGTGATGACTTTTGTCGAATTGTGGGTTGGTTTTAGTATACTTCGTGTTGAATATGCAACAATACTTGCAATAATCACCGCACTTGTCGATATTCTTCCCGTGCTCGGGACAGGTACGGTACTGCTGCCCTGGGGCATAATAGCAATAATAACCGGGAATTTGAAAACAGGCTTGTCTATTTTGGCATTGTATGTTATAATTACCGTAGTCCGTCAGATTGCGGAACCTAAAATTCTCGGAGATTCGGTCGGCATGCATCCGCTTGTAACGCTTGTTGCAATGTATTTCGGTCTCAAGCTTTTCGGCGTAGCGGGAATATTTATTTTACCTATTGTTGTTATAATCATCAAAAATCTCAATGAGCAGGGAAGCATAAGACTGTATAAAAATCCTGAACCGACAGAAGAAGAGAAAAAAACTCTTACCAGAAAAAAATTCAAGAGCATTTTAAAACACAAACCGCATGGCAAGGAGAATGACGGAAATGACTGACAATGAGAGAATTTATAAATGCGAAGAGCGGTATAATAAATTTTTAGCTTCCTGCGTATCAGCTATAAGCAGTGACTTGTCTGTGCAGCTTTTGCTGGTTGCAGGACCGAGCTGCTCTGGAAAAACTACAACAACTTCAAAACTGATAGAAGGACTTGCGAAATCAGGCAGGAATGCTTTTATGATTTCTGTTGACGACTTCTATAAGAAAGCAGCTGATATGCCTAAAAAGCCGGACGGACAGCCCGATTTTGAGGCTTTGGAAAGTTTTGATCTTGATACTCTTCATAAATGCTTAAGCAGACTTGTAAACGGAGAAGCCGCAAGTATACCACGCTTTGATTTTCAAAAATCAAAACGATATGATAACGACAGAACAATAAGCCTCGGAGAGAACGGGATAGCTGTCGTGGAGGGGTTGCACGCGCTGAATCCCGTTTTATATGAAAATTACGTAGATTCGAGTAAGGTGTACCGTGTTTTCTTGGATTGCCATACTGACACAATGAGCAGTATGAGATATTCAAGATTTATGCGAAGACTTGTAAGGGATTATCACTATCGCAATTCAGACGCAGAGAAAACGTTTTACCTTTGGGAAAACGTTTTGGAGGGCGAGAAGAAATATATATATCCGTTTGAAAAGTATGCGGATGTTAAGATAAACACAAGATTCGACTATGAGCCTAACGTGTTCAGAAACAGCGTCTTGGACATACTTTCAAAGCTGCCCGAAAAAAGTAAATATGCGCCCAGCGCAAAGGAAATTATCGACTACTTGTCTGTACTTGAGCCGATAGACGAGAAACTTGTACCACAAGACTCGCTTCTCAGGGAATTTTTATAATATTTATAAAATATGGAAATATTGACAGGATTGTAAAAAAGGAGAAAAGAAAAATGGAAAACGTAAAAAGCGACAGAGAACTAATAAGGGACTATCTGTTTGAAAAAATGGATAAAGTCATGAAAAAACCGTACGGAAATTATAAGTATCCCTTTATAGATCCCGGTTCCGCATATGACGGAAACCTATGGGACTGGGATACTTTCTGGGCGGTGTACGCCATGATAAACGTTTATGAAAACAGCAATACGTCGCCTGATTTCAAGGAAAAACTCATTGACTGCGCAAAGGGAAATGTCAAAAACTTCCTTAATTTTCAGCTTGACGACGGATACATACCTATGATGGTTCACGAGCCGAACGCCGCCGAGCCGTACTTGATAAAAAAGCATAAAGAGGGCGAAATCCTCAATATGCATAAGCCTTTCCTGTGCCAGCAAATATGCCTTACCAGCGGCTTTTGCGGAAGCTTCGACTGGATAAAGGACGACATAGATAAGCTTAAAAAATACTTCGAGTGCTATGATAGGTATTACTATAATGAAAACTGCGGCCTGTACGTTTGGGCAGACGACGTAATGATAGGCGTAGATAATGATCCCGCAACATTCGGACGCCCGAGATTTTCAACTGCTTCCGTATTTCTCAACTCTTTCCTTGTCAAGGAATTTAAAAGCATGGCGAAAATATGCAAAGCGTTCGACATGGCGGAAGATGAAAAGAATTTTGCGGAAAAAGCGCGCCGCCTGACAGACGCAATACAAAGCGAGTGCTATGACGCAAGGGACAAAATGTTCTACAGCGTTGATGTGGATATAAAAACACGTCCGTACGACTGGTTCCATAAAGGACTCGGAGTTTTCTGGAAAACACTGTTTATTAAGGTTCGCTGCTGGTCAAACTTTTTGCCTATGCTCACAGAGATTGCTACTCCCACTCAGGCGGCGGCGTTAAAGGATCACATAATGGATGAGGCAACGTTTTTAAGCCCCAACGGCATACGTTCGCTTTCTTACGACGAAAAGATGTATAATCTTGAGCCGACGGGAAATCCTTCCAACTGGCTTGGTCCTATCTGGATAATAGCGCAGTACGCAGTGTTCAGAGGACTTATGAATTACGGATACCGTGAAGAAGCAAAAATCATTTGTGACAGAACGCTTAAACTTCTCGGATGTGATTTGAGAAAAAGCGGCGAACTTCATGAATACTATAATCCGGAAACCGGTGAGCCTGTAATAAATCCGGGCTTTGTCAACTGGAATGTTCTGGCGCTCAATATGGCGGATGAACTGGAAGGCAAGCTGTCACCGGCAAGATTTTTGGAATACTAATGACAGGTAAGTCTGCCTCTGATGAGCAACACTTGTGAAGCTTTTTAGTTTTTTACGATTTAATTCTTATTCGGCTTCATTCCCGAACGCGTCTTTCAGCTTTGAAATAGCCTTGGACTCAAGCCGGGATACATACGAGCGTGAAATTTTGAGCTTTTGAGCAACTTCACGCTGTGTAATCGGCTTTGTACAGCCTAACCCGTAACGCAATACAATAATCTGCTTCTCCGTCGGGGTAAGCAGATTATTTATTCCGTTCATCATTTTTTCTATCTTGATTTTTAAATCAATTTGTTCGGCTATATCGTCATCGGTGCTTATTATGTCCATATAGGTGAGAGGATTGCCATCCTTGTCTGTTTCAACAGCGTCGTTAAGAGAACTTTCAAGAGCCTGCTTCTTTTGCGAACGAAAATACATAAGTATCTCGTTTTGCAGACATTTTCCGGCATACGTAGCAAAGCGGGTACCGCTTGCGGGATTGAAAGAATCAATTGCCTTTATAAGTCCAATGGTCCCGATAGAAATAAGATCGTCGTTGTCGTACCCGGACGAATAGTATTTTTTAGCAATGTGAGCGACAAGGCGCAGATTTCTTTCGATTAGGATGTTGCGTGCGTCAGTGTCTCCGTTTTTGCATTTTTCAAAATAATCCCGCTCCTGTTCTTTTGAAAGAGGAGGAGGAAAATTAGCGTTTCCCGATAGCTTTAAAAACAAAAATAAAATGTTTGACAGCATCCAGAACATATTGAAATAATACCTCCCGCAAAACGATAATACATCGTTCTTTTTTTATATTTTATGCCGGAAGGCTTGTAAATGTTTACATATTTGAAATTTTTGTTGGCTTTTGAACAATATGTGCATATATTGCAGTTATAAGTAAGAAAGGGGCTGTTTAAGAAGTCCCCAAGAAGTCGAGGATGAAGATCCTCGATTTTTTGTATAGAAGAACGGCCGAACCCATAGCGGAATCAGCCGTTTTGTGGTATAATAGAGTCGATGAAAACAACATTTAACCACGGTGAATATTATACACCAATTCAAATGAAAATTCCAGTAGATTTGGAAAAAATTATTGAAATTTCTGATCCAATCTACACATTCAACGAAATTATGAACCAAATCGACCTATACAAATATTTTGCCGGTAAGGAGAGCAAAATAGGTCGCCCGAGATTTGATTGCGTGAAATTGTTGAAAATCATTCTGTTTGCCTTTATGGAAAATGGTTATGCATCTCTAAGAGAAATTGAAAAACTGTGCAAAACAGACATTCGCTTCATATGGTTGCTTGACGGATTAAAAGCACCGTCATACTCAACCATATCAAATTTTATGAATGAAATGTTGGTTGAAAGCATAGAAGATATTTTCAATGATATAAATTCATATATGTTCGCACAAGAAAATGTGGACTTGAATCATGTGTATATAGACGGCACGAAGTTTGAAGCTAATGCCAACAAATATACCTGGGTGTGGAAGAAAGCCTGCAGAACAAGCCGTGAAAGAACATATATGTATCTTACACAGCTGATACAAAAAATAAATGAAACCGATTTGCTTGGTTTTAGCTTCAAAATCGGCGTCAGAAAAGAATATACCATTGAGTATGTTGAATATATAATTGAACAGTACCAAAGGATATTGGGAATAGATGTGACATCCTTTGTTCACGGCAGCGGAAAAAGAAAGTCTTTGGAGCAGAAGCACTACGAAAAACTTGAGGAATATCTGAAAAAATTAAAGAAATATGCCCATCATATTAGAAT
>QAKH01000118.1 GCA_003343885.1 Clostridiales bacterium
GTACAGCCATAAGGAATTAACTCGATCGTCTCTTCATCACCCATCGGTTCGTTGGCTTGCATGAAGAAATTTACGGGGCCGGCGGAACCTTTGAACATTTTCCATGAAGGTAAGATCCGTCCCTTTGTTTTGATCGTGATAGGGGCATTCTCTAGGTTCCATGGGTAAGGGGCTATGTTCTCTGCCTTTCTAACGACGAAATTTTTCTCTAGTTCTTCTTCTTTCAGATATTTGCGAATCAGGGAATAATTCCATGGTGAAGTAGAGGTGACCTCATAATACCATTCTCCTTTATGTGAAGACTCCGGGCGTTGATCAACCTTGCGTTCCCATTTCTCATCCATCTTTAGGGAATACAATAATGGGCCTCGTTCGATAACAACCGCATCGTCATACCAATTGCTTGTGGATATACGCATGGGTAGCTCTAGCTGGATATGATCGCCATCTTTCCATTCTCGGTTGATTCGTACGATTTCGCCAGAGTGAGCTGCGATAGAGACAGCCTCGCCATTTATCGTAATCACGGGATTATTACACCAAGCAGGAATACGCAAGTGAAAAGGGAAAAAGGCTTTCTTGTCTTTCTTGCTAGGGAACGATAAATTGAAATCGATCTTTTCTTCAAAGGGATAATCGGTCTTCTCTGCGATTTTAACCGTGATGTCGTTTCCCACTTGGGCAGTCACTTCCGATGGTGCGTAGATAAGTGAAGCGATGCCATTATCGGCGGTGGCAAACCATAGATGTCGTGTGAATTTAGGCCAGCCTTGATGTAGATTGGAGGTACAACAAGGATAACCGCTCAATTCTCCGAAAATAATGTCTGTGTCTTCGTGTGGTGAGACAAAGTTACGTCCTTCGCAAGTGATCGCTATTTGATTGACTTGCTGATAATATTGTCGTGCGGAAAAGTCATCCTTGATCTGCGTTGGCAGTACATTGTATGCGACTTTCTCTAAATGATCAGCCCACTGGACATCTCCGGTTATCTCTAACATTTTCTCGAGAGAGAACATCATCTCGACAGCGGTACAGAGTTCTGATCCTTGTGTCGGGTTACCGAAACGTAAAAGTTCATCTCCCGCCCATAATCCTGTAGGAAAACCAATCGTATGGCGCATTTTCCGTACAGCTTCCTTAACCGCTTCCAGATTTTGAGGATTATGGCTCTGTTGGTAATAAATGACAGGTTCCTTGAATCCTTGGGCGAGATTTACACAATGCAGGCTGTTTTGCCGGGCTAAATGATCTTGGTTCAAGAACACGTCGGTCCAATTGAAGGTTTGCTTATGGATTAACTCTCCTAACTCCAGAAGGAAAGGATCGCCCGTGATATTATAAAGCCAATATACGACCATCAGATTATCCCCTCCTCGTTGTTCAGCCCAGAAAGTCCATTTTCCCAGAGGACTTTTAGGTAGTTCAGAAAGCTGGTATTTGAAATAATTAGTGAGGAACGAGATAACTCTTTGATCGTTGGTAGCGGAATAATATTGTTGCAGAACTTTGAGCATAACCATTTTGGGCCACCAATCTTGTGCGTTATCCCGTTGTAAGCCGGGTTCATAGTCTCTGTCTGTATCTGGCCCGAAATATCCGTTAGGCTTTTGAGAGGCCAATGTCCATTCAACCCAAGGCTTTACTTTTTGGATCAGGGCCTCATCATTCATGATGTAAGCCAAAGGTAGTAAGCCATCTATCCAGTATGGGCCTCGTTCCCATACGTCTCCATCTCCGCCTAACCAACCGTTACGCGGTCCCATTACTTTCGTATAGATAGAATCCAGATGGCCGGTCATTCCCGTACACATTCGTTCCATTTGGATTTTTAGCCAACCCGCAGGTTTAACATCCCCAATAGGCAACTCTATATAAGGCTTAGAGGCTAATGGATAACGATTGTTCGGGTAATTAATGTTGATAGAACCTTCATTTCCCAGCAAAGTGGCAGAAAAGGAGGTAATTGAGATTAGGCTTGATAATGTTATCGTTAATAAATACTTCATTTTGATGCTTTTTTAGTTATTCGTTATAGGGGATCCATACCCTCATTTTTCCTGCTTTACGGTTATCCCACGCGTAATAGGGAATAAAGGTAGCAGATTGTGCCCTACCGTTTGTTTTAATTGTTTTTATCCCATTCAATATATCGGAAGCGAAGGCTGTCTGGAATGTTGTACTTGGGCTCAACTGTATTTGATCGAAATATACCGGGTTGTCTATTTCTTCCATGCAGTATACAAGTGGCCCTCGTTGAATCGCCCGTTTGCCGAAATTTTCCTTGACATGCGGATCTGCCGCGACAATTTCCACGGGCATATCCATATCTAGAGCGATTACATCTTGTGATTTCCAATCCTTGATTACCGCATAGCCTTTTTCCTCAGACACGTTTATTCTCTTACCATTGATACTTAAATCATAGGTTTTGCACCAATTCGGAATGCGGAGGCGTATCTCTTTCTCCAAAGGCTGAGACGTAGAAATTGTTAGTTTTACCGATCCATCCCACGGATAGTCCGTTTCTTGTGTTAATAGGATATCAGTCTCTCCTATCCGTATTTGCCCCGTATTTCCGATATATAGATTTACCCATAACGCATCATCGGAGGAGGCGTAGATATAATTTCCGATAGAAGGCAAGAAGCGTGAAAGCTGACTTGGGCAACAAGCGCAACCATACCATTCTTGTCTATGGTGATCACCCTTAGATTCCAGCGGATTGACATAGAAGAAACGGTCTCCACCCAAGGAGATACCGGCAAGCGCACCGTTATATAAAGAACGTTCCAGTACGTCGATGTATTTAGAGTCTCCGGTAAGTTGGTTCATACGTTGGTTCCAAAGCACCATTCCGACAGAAGCGCAAGTCTCGCAATAAGCATCTAGGTTCGGTAAATCGTAATCCTCCGTAAACCCTTCGTTATCCCGGGATGAACCGATTCCCCCGGTGATATACATATTGCGGTGTACCACATCATCCCATAGACGATCCATTGCGGCTATATATCCCGTATCATTCTTCAAGGCAGCCACATCGGCCATACCGCAATACAAATACATACATCGTACCGCATGCCCGGAGATATCGGTAAGTCGCCGGACGGGAACGATATCTTGATAGTAAACCGGGTCCCATTTACCTTCATCACCCATAGTGCCGTGACCGTGTCCACGTTCCTCCAGCAGCCAATAAGCGAAATCCAGATATTTCTGCTCTTGGGTGGTTTGATAAAGCTTGACAAGCGCCAGTTCTATTTCCTCATGTCCCGGTACCCAATGCCGTTTTCCCGGTCCGAATTGGCTCATCATATGATCTGCCATGCGGATACATACATCTAATAACTTACGCTTTCCGGTCGCTTGGTAATACGCCACTCCAGCCTCAATCATATGCCCGGCGCAGTACATCTCATGCTTGTCCATATTAGTCCACCGTTTATCCAAGCCGGTAAGTGTGTAAAAAGTGTTGATGTATCCGTCCGGTCGTTGGGCGGCAGCGAATTTATCAATCCATTCGTCCGCTTTTTTCTCCAGTTCGGGATCCGGATTGTTGATCAGGCTATAAGCCATGCCTTCCAACGCTTTATATACGTCGGAATCATCAAAGAAAATGCCGGAATGCTCTCCTGCCCCTTTCGCCGCATTCTCGAAATTGCGGATACGCCCGGTTTGATTCTCTATTTGATCGATACAGACAGGCAAGGTAGCCGAGACATGTTTGCTGAGTCTGGGTGACCAAAAATTGTCATTGATTTTCACATGGGAGAAATCGATCTGCTCGATCATCTTCAAAGGCTGTTCCTTTATATCTTCTTTAGAGGTCTGGCAACCCTGCAAAAACAAGGCTGACACAGCGAGTAAAAGGTATTGCTTCATATAGCTTTAGAAATTGAGATTAATTATTTGCGGGGGATAAAGGTAGGGATTTATTCTCAATTTCGGGTAAGTATTATTTAGGGGTAGAAATATTCTACCCCTAAGAATGAAAAATGATCGATTATTTGACCATAGGCCAAGGGAATTTAGACTGTAAGTTAATACGTTCTCCTGTAGCTTGAGATTTACGTGCGGCTTCGATGATCTCTAGTACATGTAGAGCATGTTCTACATTAATGCGTGGTTCAGTATTTAAAGCCATATGCTTACTTATATCAGAAGCACCTTCTTGCCAAACATAACCTTCTGCATCTGGGACAAAGCGTTGAGGTACAGGATGATCCATTGTTGATAAATCAACCCCTCCCGGAGCCCAGTCGTATCCAACCATATGCATGTTTCCATGTGAGCCATACAACGATATTGTGGCTTTCTCTTGACCTTTCCCCATGTGTCCGTACGGATCGAAATAGTTGAATCCACATTCAATATGAGAAAGAATACCTTTCTCATGCTCCATGATAATCATGGCATTATCTTCTTCACTAACCTTGATCTTTCCTTTATCATCCACGGTTCTTTCCGGAGTGACAATGGAAGTCATGGCTACGACTGATTTGGCGGGACCTAACAAACCCGTGATTGTTGCGATATTATAAACTCCTAAATCAGGCATACTTCCTCCTAATGGTTCATAGAAAAAGGCGGACCAAGTAGGACCTTCATGTCCATAATGGCCATGGGCGGACGCGATATTTCCTAATGTCCCTTTATTTATCTCTCGTGCCATAAAAGCAAATTGCGGGCTGTTTACCACGGCTGGTGCTCCCCAAATACGAAGCCCTTTCGCTTTTGCCATATCATATAACTCTTTTCCTTCTTTATATGAATTGGCTAAAGGTTTCTCACTCCAAACATTTCGTCCGGCCTCTAAAGCTATGCGGTTTAATTTACCATGTACCTGCATGTCTGTTAATGTCAGCATCAAGTCAAATTTGGATCCGGATAACATCTCCTCTATATTTTTATACCATTTCGGTATATTGTAAGTGGATGCCGCTTTTTGAGCTCTATCCGGTTTGATATCACAGCAAGCGACGATATCGATATATGGACATTTCGAAATGTGGGGGAAATAAGAATTAGATACACTTCCGCAGCCGATAACTGCGACTTTAATTTTTTTTCCAGTCGTGCTAAATGTCTCTGCATATGCAGATAATGGTGATAATAATGAGGCAATACTGGCCGCTGTTGTTACTTTGAGAAATTCTTTTCTATTCATGATATTTTTAATTAAAAAGTTTATTTAAAATGCCGGATATCCCGGGTTCTGTACAAGCTTATTATTCTTTTGCCATGCTTTATAGGGGATTGGGAAGATTTTTCTGTACTCCTCGGTTTGCTGTGGCTTCATATAAGCCGGTCTCAAGAATGTGCCGAAGCGTATCATATCTTGACGAGCGGTACCTTCGAATGCTAACTCAAAACGCCTTTCATTGTAGACATCATCGAGTGTGACACTGGCAAGATTATGGTCGCTATCTCCGAATGCCCTTTCTCTGATGGTATTAACTAAACGTGTTGCTTCTCCATTATCTTTACCTAAGCGAACTAAGGCTTCCGCTTTCATTAAGTAAACGTCTGCTAAACGGAAAATGGCCACGTCATTTTCCATACAAGTGTTCTGCATACCGCTGTCAAATTCCCATTTTGCGATGCGGGCACCTTCTTCTTGATGAACCTCACCCCAGATCGTGGGATTACCGTTTGCATCTGTTTTTTCTGTTCCGGGGATGACATGAAGGTCTATTGTGTGGATCAAAGGTCGGTTGGCAGATGTAATGAGAACCTCTTTTGTTTCTGGATCAATCATGGGGCCGATCAAAAATGTATACTCTTTCCGAGGATCGTCTTCCGCAAATGAATATACAAAATCAGGTTTAGCGTTGATTCCATTCCACATATCTCCCTTAAAACCTAAAGCAATAGGGTCTAAATAATGTAAAGTATAAAGATGCATTAAATTCCCCCATTGAGAAGCCGTGTAACAAATAGGAAGAATGGCTTCTTTTGATACCTCATTATGCACTTGAAAGTTGGTTTTCCAATTAGGTTCAATAATATAATCTAGCTGCATTACCTTATCGCACTCGTCAATAGCTCCTTGCCAATTCTCTTTGCCGATCCATTCCTCAGCGTTTAGATACATTTTAGCAAGTAATGTGTGCGCAGCCCCTTGGGTGAATCTGCCATAAGTCGCTGACGATACATCCGAAAGCAGGTATGGAGTAATCTCGTTTAGTTCAGATACGATGAACTCATAGATCTGTTTTCTCGGCGTGATGGCAGGAAGTTCTAGGTCTTTATAGTCAGTTACTAAGGGGACATTTCCAAAAAAGTCTATCAATACATAGTACCAAAATGCGCGTAATCCTCTAAGTTCAGACATATATCTTATTTTCAGATCTTCAGCAAGTATCTTATTCTCTTCAATTGTACTAATAACTGAATTTACAGTAGTTAATGCGGACATACAATTGTTCCATAAAGTCTCAACAGAATAAGAACTAGGATTCCATGTGTGCATGCATTGTTCCATATGCCATCCACCTTCCCACCAGTCTCCTCCTAATCGGGTAGGAGCGATGGTCATATCGGAGGTCAATTCAGACATACCCCATGCACTCTCATAATACATATAATTTTGTAATGATGTGTAAGCTGGGCCAATAATAGCATTTATTTGCTCTGTCGTATTTCCGAATGTATCAGAGGGTAATTTGCTATATACATTTTCGTTCAGATCTGTGCATGAGACAAATCCAAGGCTTATAGATAATGTTATATATACTAGTTTTTTGAAATTTGTATTCATGGTGTATGTTAATTAGAAATTAATATTTAGTCCAACAGAGAAGGTTCGTGCTTTTGGATAAAAATCTTTGGCTTCTATTCCGGGTGTTAAGCCGTCGTTTGTGTTGATTGGGACCTCAGGATCTAAGCCTTTATATTTGGTGATTACAAATAAGTTCTGTCCTGTAAGGTAAACTCTTATTCCATTCAAGCAATTGAACTTATATCCTAAAGTTAAGTTATCCAAGCGTAAGAACGAACCGTTTTCCACATACATAGATGAGAAACGTGGTGTTTCAGTCAATTGGAATGTCAGAGGATCATCTAAAGCGTTAGATCCGGGCATAAATAGAGATTGAGCATACGCTAAACGAGGTACATTGATCAAGTCATTACCCAAAGTTCCCCTAAAAAAGAAGGAGAGATCCCAGTTCTTGTATCTGAATGAATTAGTCATGCCATAGGTTAATTTAGGTTGCGCACATCCTATATAATTGTAATCGGCTGGATCAGATATTTCGCCATCCCCATTTTTGTCAATAAAGATATATTTCCCGTTAGCGTCTAGCCCTGTAGCTTGCAGTCCATAAAACTGTCCAACAGGAGAACCTTCTTCAAGAATATGGGTAGTTCCGAGGACACCACCTCGAATATCGACACTTCCCAACAACAAATTCTCTGCCGAAAATGCCTCGTTGGATAGGCGGGTTATTTTGTTTTGGTTGTGTGCTAGGTTCAAAGAAATATCCCAACTGAAGTCCTTTGTGCTTATTACGTTTGCATTTAAGAACAATTCGATACCACGGTTTTGCATATCACCGACATTTGCCATCATTTTATCATACATATATGGTGGAGTAGCGACGGGATAAGTATATAGCATGTCTGTAGTTTGTTTGTCATACCATTCGATCCTACCGCTTAACCGATTTCCTAGCACGGAGAAATCCAATCCTATATTCAACATATTAGTTTGCTCCCATTTAAGATCCGGATTTGCATTTTGGCTAATTCTGAAAGAAGGAAGCCAACTACCGTTATCATAGTAAATACCTTGTGAACCATACATTTGAATGGTCTTATAAGGATCTAGACCGGATTGATTACCCGTAGCGCCGTATCCTACACTTAGTTTTAAGTTATTTAACCATTTTATATTCTGCATGAATTCTTCTTGTGAGATATTCCAACCTGCGGAAACTGATGGGAAAATACCCCATTTATTGTTTATACCGAATTTAGAGGATCCATCTCTTCTAATGGTGGCCGTAAGCATGTATTTCTCATCGAAACTATAGTTAGCTCTTGCATAAAAAGAGATGAGGCGGTTTTCTGATTTATAGGAAGTGACATCTCCTGCAAATAGATTTTTCCCGGATGCGAGATCATTAGCTCCTAAAATATCGGTTAGATACCCTCTACTTTGTCCGACATGTTCGGCGTATATCGTTTGTTCCCAAGAATATCCGATTAATCCGTTTAATTTATGTTTACCAAATGTATTTGAGTAATTTGCGGTCCATTCCATCATGTCATTATCCGTAATTGTACTCTGGCGCTTGGCAAATCCTCCATTGCTATACCCAGCTTCGGACTCTATACTCTTATATTCACTATAATCAACATTATTCCTAGATTTGGATAATAAGACTTTAATATCTAAACCTTCTATAATAGAATAGGATACATTGGCTATACCATTGATATTGCTGATCTTGTTCTCGGTTACATTCTCATCTTGGTTACGAACAGGGTTTCCTTGGTCGTAATTACGAGTCTCAAACCAACTTCCATCTTCATATTTCACGGGGTATACAGGTATCATATTATAAGCGAGAATGAAATTTCGTTTATAAGTTGGGGAATTATTAATAATGGTCGCTACTCCTGTAATATCAATTTTTAATTTATCATTTAACGCACGTTGAGAGAATTGTAATCTGGTATTAAATCTTGACATATCATTGTCTCTCACAACGCCATCACGATGCATATATGATACGGAACCACGATAATTATGATTTGTTCCACCTCCGGAAAGAGACACGTTATGATCTTGTTGCAATCCGGTACGAGTGATTTCATCAAACCAGTCTGTATTGGCTCCTAGGTCAAAAGATTCCCCGATTCCCCCATTATTTTGCACATAAGAACGCCATTGGTCTGCTGTAAGCATATCGGGCTTATTTGCCAAAGTTGATATACCAAATGCCCCTGTGTAATTTACGGTAGGTTTACTGGCTAATCCTTTCTTAGTAGTTATTAATATAACGCCTCCTGCTGAACGAGAACCATAGATTGCGGCTGAAGATGCATCTTTCAATATAGAGATAGACTCGATATCTTGAGGGGATACGGTTGACATATCAGATCCGGGTACGTTGTCGATTACGATTAATGGCCCTTGGTCCTTTTGTAAAGTAGAGACCCCCCTTAACTGGATCGATGCATTTGTTGTGACATCTCCAGACCCTGTATTTACGACCAAACCCGCAACCTTGCCTTGTAATAGATCTGCGGCATCCCGGGTAAGACCTTGGTTAAAGTCTTTAGATGAAACATTTGTAATAGATCCTGTTATTTCACGTTTGGTTTGCGTTCCGTATCCAACTACTACTACCTCATCTAACTTCTGAGTATCTTCTTGAAGCTTGATATTTAATTTGGTTTGGTTGGTAACCGGAATTTCCAAGGTGTTATATCCAATATATGAAATTTGTAATATCGAGTTGCCGCCTACTTCAATGCTGTATTTACCATCTAAGTCGGTAATCGTTCCTTGTGTGCTACCTTTTACAATGATATTCGCTCCAATGATAGGGGAACCCATAGGGTCTGTGATAGTACCCGTGATCTTCCGATTCTTTTGTTGCATACCACTGTTAGACATGCTTTTTTTCATTAGCATGATATTACGTCCTTCAATAGCGTAGGTGACATTTGTATTGTTGAAAATCTCAGCTAATACGTTCTTGACTGTTTGTTTATTTACATTAAGAGATATCTCTTGGTTCAAATTGACTTCTTGATTATTATAGATAAAAAGATAATCTGTCTGTTTTTCTATTTCATCAAGAATCTTATGTGCTTCTGTGTTGGTAACATGTATGCTTACGCGCATGTTTTGCGAGCTTACAGAAGCTAATAACCCTGTGGTAAAGATAAATAGTGTTATTAAAGTTAACTTCATGACTCGAATCGTTTTGTTAGATGTTTTTAATTGAGACAAGAAATGTTCTCTACAAATATTTTTCATACATTTGTAATGTCTTTATGTTAGTACTAATTGATTTAAGGATAGTCAGAGTACTGACCCTTACTAGGAGATGCTGCAACATCTCCTAGTTTCTGTTTTAGATGGTGTGCTATTTCATAGGCGATACGAATTATAAGATTATTATTTAATAGTAATTTGATTAAGTCTATCGTCTTTCGTATAATTGAAATTATGCTCTAGCTGAAGAACCTTTAGTACATGTTCCACGCCGTCTTTTATACGGAACTTCCCTGAATAGCGATATTTTAGCAGGGATTTGTTCTGAACATCGATGGTGACGTCGTAATAGATTTGAAGTTTTTCAATTAAGCTTCCTACGGTCTCATTTTCAAAACAGAATAAGCCTTCTTTCCATTTGAAATAATTGTGGTCGGATATGATGCCGGTAGTTACTTCTTCTTTATTCATGGATAAAACTTCGTTAGGTTTTAATCTTAATCGATTCTTCATGTTTGCGATAGAAACTTCCACGCTACCTTTTATTAACGCTGTTTCAAAAAAATCGCTATTGTTGTAAGCCCTGACATTGAATTCGGTTCCAAGGACATGCACGGCACATTTTTTTGTTTGTACGGTAAAAGGGCGTTTCTTGTCGTGAGTAACCGCAAAATATCCTTCTCCGTCTAGTATAACATCTCTAGCATTATTTCTGAAATGATCCGGAAACTTAAGTGTAGAACCTGCATTCAACCAGACTTTTGTTCCATCAGCCAAGATTAACTCCAGCCGTTGACCGGCTGGAGCATGTACTATTTGCATCTGTGGGAGATTCTCCGAATTATACAAAAGTTTCCATGCTCCGATAATGCCAATCAATAAGATCGCCGCTATTTTTAGAGCTTCTATAGTAAAACGCCTTAAAGAGATATTAATTTTTTTCTTTTGTCTTTCTTCTGAAGAAAGACTCCATAAAGAGATATCGTAGAGTTTACGTAGAGCCATGTATTCATTCATGTGCTCAGGGCTCTCTTCCAGCCAGAGTAAAATTTCTTGTCTTTCCTTTTCAGAAACTTCTCCTTTTATATATCGTTGTAATAATGTTTTCATGTAATTATTTATTTTTTGTGGCGGTTTCCCGCTCTTCATTATAATAACGAAACTGGAAGATATATCCCTAAATGGAAATCTCGTTTTTTTCAAAAAATGATTATTTAATTAATCAAGTTTTAGAGGATCAGTGTTAAATTGCCGGCAAAGGGAGAGATAAATATCGTATATCTGTTCCATTTTTTGTTGATTCGGATGATAATCCCAAGAATCAGTAAGAGAATCTACTTTTTCTTCAAGGGCTTTGTATTCATCTGGGCTTCCTGCGTCTATCCAACTTTCGGAAGTGAAATAACGTTGTTGCCATAGATTTATATCGTAGCTATCAAGCATATTCATTAAGGTATGTGTATGCTCTGCGAATAGACTTCCAGACTCAAGGGTTTCTACTATTACCTCCTCCGCTTCTTTGATATCTCCTTCTAATTTTGTGGTATCTAAGCTTTTCCATGCGCTTTGAAGATTCTCGATGTCTAATAACGCTTGTATGGGCGACCAACCTTGGTCTGTAGAGAGTGGCATCAGGTTGAATGCTCGATACCCTGCCATAATGCCTGTATAAAAAATCAATGCTTTGTCCCCTTGAGCTAAACTCCCCGGCATTTGCGCGGAGGTCATTATATCTTTTAGGTTGTAATATGGGAGATCTAGAGCTTCCATAACCTCTTTTTTCAACATCTCCAAGCGTGCATGTTCTATTGTTCCAAAGGCCATTTGTCCGCTATTAAGGCTCATGGCTTGTGGGTGTGGGTAAATATATGCCTTAGCGGTAGGGAATAGAGCGTGCAAGATACTTACGGCTCCTAGAACTTCAGCGATGGCAAGTATATATACTCCTATGGTATTAACTGGCCCAGTCATTCCCATCATTGGCATAGACCCAACCATAAAGCTATTTAATCGTATGCCCTCTTTGAAACATAGATATAAATCTTCCGCATCCAGTATCATGGGGCTTGGAGAGAAAAGCATTAGATCTCTTCGGGAATAGTCTTCCCAATCTTCTGCTATCGCTCTTATTTTCATGAATGATTCCTCGACTTCTGGAGCTATGGATTGGATAGTCCCTCCTCCATTGCGGTTATATCTGAATCCAATCAAATATTGCTCAACCGCTTTGAGATATGGATAAGTATCTTGGGGTACTCCGCAGCTATATCCGCGAATATCTTTCTGCTCGGATAATACATGCAATAATTTAGTTCCTTGAATAACCTGCTGTCTGGTGAGAGGAGTGATTTTTCTTTCTTTGTGATCACAATATTGATAAGGTAAATCTGTCAATTTGATAATAGGGGGTTGAGTATCTTCCTTATTGGCGATCATATCCCTCCAATCATGTGACATTTTTGTACACGCTTGATTATTCTTTAAATGTACAAGACATGATTGTAATAAATCATTGGAGATGAATATATTATCTCCTTTTACTACGAGTCGATCATTTTTAGAAGCATGGTTGAGTAGCTCTATATTTCTGGTTTTAATACCATTTTGTAATAAGATTTTACGGGCGGAATGTATTATCTCCGCCATAACTCCCTTTGTTATGAATTTGCTCATGATCTGGATTTTTTAAATTTTGTTTTTTGAAAAATGAAAAGAGGTAAAGCCGTTATAGCTATAATCAGTATGGATAAGCTTAAAATAGAATATATATAATGTATTTCTAGGCTTTCATACATTCTTCCAATGATTATATTTCCTAATATAGCGCCAGCTCCGTAATATGCGGCCCAAAGTAGGGATTGCCCGGTTGTCCTCCATTGCGGAGGTACCATTTCGTTTACGAATTCAACTGAGGCTATCCATAAAAGAGTCCAAGTTATACCATTCATAGTCTCGATGAACATTACTATTTGAGGATTATAATTGACCGAATAGAAAAATAATCTTAAGGCTGTGGCAAAAATAGCTATAAATACAACCGTTCCGGAGTTAATACGCTTAATCAACCATGCCGCTATAAAATAGAACGGAAGTTCGCTTAACGCTTGAATTGCCAGCGCTATTCCTGTCGTATCAGAAGTAGCACCAATCTGTCTCATATATATTGGCAAATAATAGCTTATAGCGGATTGTCCGACCGAGACTATGATGACAACGAATAAGAAGCCCATTAAAAGTTTATTCGTCATTACTCGGTTGAGTCCCTTGAACTCAATATCCATATTTTTTTGGAGGCTATTAACGATCGGGTATCTACAAATGGAAAGTAATACCATTAGTAAGAAGAAGGCTGCTGTGTAAAAAGCTATTTCCGCCCCCCATTCTGGAATTAACCAACCTGTTATCATGGCTCCGAGAGCAAATCCCGGAGCTCCCCAGAATCTCATTTCACTATAAGATACGCCTCCTGATTTTTCGGCATTATCTAATGCGATACTATCAAGTAAAGATAGTACGGGCGTATAGAAAACGGATACGAGAAAGGTTAAAATAATAATTGTTATATGGTTATTTGAGAAAATGTGGAACAACAAGAAGCCTAAAGCAGAACCAACAAGTGCAATCCTTAAACAGAATGCCTTTCCATACTTATCTGCCAGTATTCCCCATAAAGGTTGTAGGATGAGCATTACAGCCCAAGGAATAGCGGCTATAAACCCGATCTGGGATCCTTTCATTTCTTGATCTTCGAGCCATAAGGTGAAAACAGGTACCCAAGCGGAGAAACTGGCAAAACCAAATAAAAAGGCCGCTCGTAACATATTGTTGGTGCTAATCTTGTTGTTCCACATGATTTTTGTTAGTTTTATTGAATACCCGCTTCAGATGTGACAATGAAATTGCAGAAGACGAATGAATCACAATCCACTCCCAATTTCCTAGATAATGCCTCCGCCATCATTTGGACTGGTGTGCAATTAAAAGCAGCTTGGAATTCTTCAGGTACTGCCGGTACGATATAAGTATCGACATCAGGCCCTATTTGTTTTTGGGAAGTAATGACAGATACATCTGTTCCTACTCGAATCATATCAGAGATCAATTTTATATCATTATTTAAACTATAATGATCGGAGAGCCATATCACGATCTTACATTTTTTCGAAAGCATTTCTTGAGGACCGTGTCTAAAGTTACCTGTAGCGAAACAAGAAGATTGAGATTTCGCCACTTCCGCCCACAATAATCTTCCAGCCCGAGCACTAGCATAAGATTCGGAACGACCGAGGAAAAAGACAGGTAAGGCTTCTTGTTTCATAATGGATAATTCGATTCGTTTTTGCCATTCCAACTGATACTTTTCTATGTAGTCGCAAGCTCCTATTAGTCGCTGGATGATATCTTCCATATGTTTTCCATATTCTTTAAAGATGGTGATCAATCCACCGACTAATATGAGTGAGGAGTACGTGGAGATGGATACCGCATGATCAAATTTAACCGCAGCAGAAACCACGATGTCTACATTCTGGGCCAAAGGAGATTGTGTGTCATTTGTTATGGCTATCGTGGGGATTTTATGCCTTTTGCATATATCGGCACTTTTAACGATTTCTATACTCTTCCCACTTCTCGAAAGGATCATTGCTATCGAATTAGGAGGAAATATTTCCATATTCTCTAATTCAGACGCATCGATTAGAGAACAAAAAACCTCATGTTTTTTTAATGCGTGCATGATAGAGATACCTGCGGTATAAGAAGCTCCTATACCGATGATCAACACTTGACTTGCTTTGCCTATAGCATCGCTTGCCTTTTTAATTTCAGAATATTGATTTCCTTGATGATAGGCCAAGGCTTTTTTAAATTGGGCTGGTTGCCCTAAAATGTCCTTTAAAAGTTCAGTCATATTATTTGTTATTATATTGTCCTTTAATTCCTCCTAATTCTTGAACACAGCTGGTCCCACATAGTATCGCCGTTTTTAGGCAAGTCTTTATATCTTTTTCATTTAACCATTCATATAAGAATCCTGCGTCGAAACTATCTCCAGCTCCAGTGGTATCAATTACATTGATAGGGGCGCTCCATACTTCTTTTATGAGAATCGGGATTTCTTCCCCTTTTTGAAAAACCGAGGCCCCATCTGCTCCCCGTTTGATTACGACAAAGGGTATTTGTTGTGATAGTTCTTTGCCTGCTTCTTGATAGTTGCTCTTTCCTGTAATGGCTATAGCCTCATTTTCATTAGGGAGAAAGACGTCTATAAAAGGAAAGAGTTCGATTACTTGCTCCCAATTTCCATTTGGGGCCCAGTTGGTATCTAATGAGCATGTAATGCCTTTTTGCTTTATTCGCTTTAAGAATTCGGGCCAAGCAGGGATTAAATTATCGAGTAAGAAATATCCTGCGATGTGCCAGTGCCGAGCCTTATTAATGATTTCCTCAGTTATGATACTGATCGTTATTTCCTCTAAGACGCCAAGTACAGTAAGCATTGCTCGATCGTTGTTTACTGAGATGTTTAGTCCTAAAGGGGTTTTATTCTGTTTGCTGGTTTGTATATATTCTGTATTGATTCCGATATCATTCATTCGTTTTTTTATGATATTTCCAGAGGTATCATCACCTACGATAGTCAAGCAGATTATGTCACCACCTAATTTTGCGAATTGGGAGGTGAAAATCGCCCCGGAACCTCCTAGCTCAATGTTATAGGAATCAGCTAGTAATTCTACTTGTCCGAATTGAGGTTTTTGCTTGCTGGCTACGATTATATCTATAAAGGTATCAGCGATATTAATTACGGTTTTGTTCATTAGGTAAGAGGGTTACGATTATTATAGTCATTTAAAGTATCAAAGAATGCTTGAATATTTTCAAAGGGTGTATGTGGAGGAATATCACATCCGGATGAGAGTATGAAATTCTGGAAACCCTCTGTTTGTTTGAGAAGTTTAAGCGTCTCATCTCTCATTGTATCAGAGGAAGCCATTTTGAATATTCCTACTGGATCGAGATTACCCATAACAAGTACATCTTTTGGACATTTTTCCAAAACTTCTACCATATTGATCTTATTGCCGAAATGGTATCCTTTAGCTCCACTTTGAATCATCGCATCTGTGCAATTCCCTGTGTTCCCGCAATTATGTAAGATGATCATAAATGAACTATCTTGTAATTCTTCTACTATTTCTTTGATATATAGGGAAGAAAATTCATAACATCCATCATTAGGTAATAAGCCTGCGGCAGGTTCTGCTATAACGACTCCGTGTACACCGATTTCTTTGAATGCTTTGCAATATTTCTTAATAAAGTCTGTGCATTTGGATAATAAGATATGCGCGGGATTTGGATCAGAATAACAAAGCATCATAAATTCAGACATATCATACAAACGCCCGGCGAGAGAGAAAGGACCGATACATCCAGCTAAAATAGGTTTGTCTTTTATTTGTTCAACGCATAATTTATTCGCCAATAAGTATTGAGGTATGCGTGCTTGAGTGAGATCTGGTATTTGAAGGTTCTCAATCGAGACTTCATCTTCTAATAGCCGTTTGGATACAGTAGGGATCTCATCCTCATGAAAAAGAATTGCAGCCCCAAAAGCTTCTGCTTCAACAGTTAAATCCATAATCATCGTACAAGCAGCCGAGGGATATTTTTCATTTAATTTCTCTATTGCTTGAAAATGTATATGCCCGTTGATAACAGCTTCTTTAACTGTATGGTTACACAACTCGATTCCCGGATGAGTCATGATAGGGATCGCTTTTGTTTTTGGACATTGAATTATTTCATTAGTCCAATCGTTCATGTTGATCATCATATTAGATTCTTCTTTTATAACAGTTTTTGTTTGTGCATAATTCGCAGTGATATGGCTTGGGCTTCAGATTCTCTCCTAGGCCAATTATTCCACTTATAGATTTTACGGGGGACATTAAGCAAGAGGAGTTTAAGGAAACTCCGCATGGGGTATTAGGAAATAACTCAAAGAATAATTTTTGCTCTTTAATATTCCAGCCACAGTATCCGGGACTATAAGGAAGAGTCTGATTGAAAGGATGTATTCGCTGGATCCGTTCGCCAATTTTTTTTACACACGCTTCTACGATCACACTACCGATTGAATCAGCGACAAACTCTTTCACGATATCTTCATTCTCTCTTAGTCGATGTATGTAAGCATCATATTCTTTTCCGGCAGTAACGATAAATGAACATATATGGGTGACATTTTCGAGATAGGATGCTATAATTTTCCCAACAGAAAAAGTCTTACCCTGCATAATCAATATATTATGAGGCAATAGCTTCATTTCATGGATATCGTATATATATCGGATTTGACAGAGTGTTTGAATATCTTTTTTTATTTCGTTTATATAATTAAGGATGCATTGATCTGGTACTTGATCATGGTATCCCATGGATATATAAAACTCTTTATCCATTATTGAAAGTTCCCCGAATGTTAAATGGCCATACCGCATAACTTTCTATTTACCTATCAGTCTTTTTGCGGTTAAAACCGCTGCGTTAGCATTACCAGTAAAAGCATCAGCCCCAATCTTTTTAGAAAAGGATTCACTTATCGGAGCCCCTCCTACCATAATTTTTACTTTTTTGCGGATACCCGCTCTTTCACAAGCGTTTATTACGGTTTCCATTTGCGTCATTGTTGTTGTAAGTAAAGCCGATAAACCTAGAATATCAGCATTATGTTCGATTACCGCATTTACGAATTTATCTTCCGGTACATCAACACCTAAATTTATCACCTCAAATCCAGCTCCTTCCATCATAGCGACTACTAGATTCTTACCGATATCATGTAGGTCTCCTTTGACGGTACCTATAACGACTTTACCAGTAGAGACTTTCTTTTCAGGATTTAAATAAGGTTTAATTTCTTCTAGAGCTATTTTCATAGCTTTCGCAGATAGTAACATATTGGGAATAAAAGCTTTTCCTGATTCGAAACGAGCGCCAATTTCTCCCATTGCGGGAATTAATGCGTTATCTATTAATTGTTGAGGCTCAAAGTTTTCTTCTAAGAGGCTCAAAGTTAAATCTTTGACATCTTTAATTTTTCCGTTTAATACGGTTTGATACAAATTTGATAAACCGTTTTCTAATAGCTCTTTCATGGGTATCTTGATTTAATCGTTTGATTATATAACGATCCGGAGAAAGATATCCCTAAATAGAATTGGATATTTTTTGATAATAGGTTTACTAGAAAAAAAGAAAATAAAACAGAGGCAAATAGTCTTTTAACGCAGTGCGTAAAGTTTTGAGTGATTTTGTTATGTGGTATTCAATACTTTTTGTGGATAATTGGGTAATTTCTGCAATTTCTTTTACACTTTTATTTTCGAAGCGACTCATTTCAAATATATGGCGAGTCTGTTCCGGAAGAGTTTCTAGAGTTTGATAAACGATTTTTCGAATCTCTTTAGAAAAGATTTCTTCTGGGTTACAAGCTTCTAGTGTAGAGATCCGGATGTTTAACTCTCTATTATTGAGTTCTACCATATTTTCGATGGCGGCATCATGAATCGCTTTATGACGCAGATAATCGAGAGCCTTGTTTTTCAAAATCGTGAGTAGCAAAGCTTCTGAAGCATCATTATTTCCTGTGGAAATGAGTTTCCAAAACTTTACTAGTGACTCAACCACGATATCTTCTGCTACCATATCGTCGTGTACGTATGATTTTGTGAACAGGAATGACCGTCGGTAATTCCTCTCATAGATACTATTGAAATCGTCTCCTTTCATTTTCAACGCAAATTGGACGGTAAATGTAGAAATTTTTGGATAGAAAAACAGGTTTGGACTAAAAAAGATGTTAAGAACAGATTGAGCGGTGAAAAATGCATATCTTTGTGAAAAGCATTAAATCATTAGGTCTTATGGAAACAGGAATGCGGAACTTACCTATTGGTATACAGAGTTTTGAGAATTTACGTGAAAACGGGTATCTTTATGTGGATAAGACGGATCTTGTTTATAAGCTCGTGACAACCGGTAAGCCTTATTTCTTTAGCCGTCCGAGGCGTTTTGGCAAGAGTTTGCTGATCTCTACTTTGGAGGCCTACTTCCAAGGTCGGAAAGATTTGTTTCATGGCTTGGCTATTGAAGGGATGGAAAAGGAGTGGAAACAATACCCTGTTTTTCATTTGGATCTGAACGCTGAGAAATATGACGCTCCGGAACGCTTGTACGCTATTTTGAATAATTATCTATGTAATTGGGAAAAGGCATATGGCCGGGATGAGAGTGAGACGACTTTGTCTTTGCGCTTTTTAGGTGTTATTCGCCGCGCTTATGAGCAGACAGGGATGGGTGTTGCTGTTTTATAGATGAGTATGACAAGCCGTTATTACAAGCGTTGACAAATGATGCGTTATTGGATGACTATCGTAAGACATTGAAGAGTTTTTATGGGGTATTGAAAACAGCGGATCGGTATCTTAAATTTGTTTTTTTGACGGGTGTTACTAAATTCTCTTAGGTAAGTGTATTCAGCGACTTGAATCAATTAAATGATATTAGCTTGGATTATGATTACGCTACGCTATGCGGTATTACCCATAAGGAATTACTTCGTTCATTCGTTCCGGAATTAGAAAAAGTTGCGGAGATTCAAGCGTGTGAGGTAAAAGAAGTCGTGGAGCGGATGATCCGGCAATATGACGGTTATCATTTCCATCCTTCCCGGGAAGGTGTATTCAATCCCTTCAGTACGTTAAGTTGCTTGCAAAAGAAAGAGTTTGGCAATTACTGGTTTCAAACCGGTACGCCTACCTTCTTGGTGTAATTATTGAAGGAGAGCGAATACGATCTTCGGACTTTAATCGATGGTGTGGAGGCGGAAGCCTCGTCTTTCTTATATCGGGAAGTTTGTTCGGGAATTGAGATCTGGAGATGTGGATGCCTTCCTCACTCGTTTAAAAGCCTTTTTCGCTGATTTCCCTTATGAGTTAAAGGCTAAAACGGAGTGTCATTATCAAGTAGTGTTTTATCTGGTGTTTAAATTGATGGGACAATTCTGTGATGCGAAGGGACGCGCCGATGCGGTAGTAAAGACGAAAGATTATATTTATGTATTTGAGTTCAAGCTGGATGATTCCGTGAAAGATGCCTTGAGGCAGATTGACGAGAAAGGTTATCTGCTGCCTTATGAGGCTGATGGGCGTGAGCTGGTGAAAATAGGTGTTTCCTTTAGTAAGGAAGATCGGAATCTGGATTGTTGGGAGATTGTTTAGACCTGCGCTAAACCACTAGAATAAAGTTTCCCAAGTGAATAACTTATCACTTCCTAACTCGTAAGCTTGTGGCTTGACAAGCCGTAAGTTATTCACTTAACACTTCGATAATTAACAATAAGTCTTATTTGAAACTGCTTGTTTAATTTGTTGATAAATAGCTTTTTATAAACATGTGCATGTTTTACTCCAAACACGTACATGTTTTTGGAAATTCACGTACGTGTTTTGATGAAAAGTAAAAGTTTTTTGAGCCAGTCTCTCTGCCATTCCCAAAATGGTGAGATATTGGCTTCTTGATATGTTAAAAATCATCTTATATACGAAACATCTCTATAATCCGTTGTTATATGAAGGATTATCGATATTTTTGTAAATAAACTAGGTAAGCTTATGGCAGCGAAGAAAGATAGAGTACTTTGGGCTGATGACGAGATTGATTTGTTGAAACCGCATATCTTGTTCTTGCAGGACAAAGGGTATGAGGTCGTTCCGGTGGTGAGCGGGCAAGACGCTATTGACTGCTGTAAGGAACAATCGTTTGACATTATTTTTCTCGATGAGAATATGCCCGGCTTGACAGGATTGGAGACGCTGTCGCATATCAAGGAGATCGCTCCGAATGTGCCGGTCGTGATGGTGACTAAAAGTGAGGAGGAAAGTATCATGAATCAGGCGATCGGAAATAAGATCGCGGATTATTTGATCAAACCGGTAAATCCCAACCAATTGCTTCTCTCTATCAAGAAGAATGTCCATAAGAACGTGATTATCTCCGAGACGACCACGGTGGGTTATCAGCAGGAATTCGGTCGTAT
>QAKH01000014.1 GCA_003343885.1 Clostridiales bacterium
GCAACGGAAACAGTGGCTCCGGGAATAAATATTGCAACCGGAACCAATGAGCTTGCTACTTTCGACGACGAAACGCAGAAAAATAATTTTTCTCAAGAGAATTACAGTTCTATATCAATAGTTGAAAATCCTGTAAGTATTGTTGACGGCTTGACTCCTATTGATCCCGACGGCACTTATGGAAATGTCCTTCAGTACCACCGTGAACCCGTGCCAAATCATTGGTCAAATGTGAAATTCAATCATCCCCTGGACGCTGCAAGACGGTATTACTTCACGTGGGATATGTTCATTAATATGGACGGTATCAAGACGGTGTGGGGAGCAGTTACATACATAGGCGGATCTGATAAACATCAGGGTGTAACTACTAAAGCGAACGAGTGGGTTAATAACGCATTCAGCTATACCCCTAATAATGACTATAATTTTATTTTCCGTCACAGAGTCGGCACGGTTGAGGCTGAAGACGGAGCGGCAGCAAATCCATTGAATACATATATAGATAACTTTGGAATATATCCGTATTATAAGATTACGTACGTGATGCCGGACGGGACAACTCAAACCGAAGATTATCTTCTTGATGAAAATGGTGATTTGGCTGAAAAGTATATCGTTAAAACTGATAATCTCCCCGGAACGGTTATATCTGACGGAAAAGTAATGACTCCGATAGGCTGGGCGACAACTTCCGGCAGCGAAGTAGCTATAAGCGAAGTTCAGCTGGAAAATAAGGATATTGTTTTATACCCGGTATATGAAACAACGACCTACCTGTCTTCCCCAAGCAACTATATGAAAGCAGACGAAAGCATTACTCTTACGGCAACAGAGGCCGTGACATGGGACGTTAACGTTGGTTATTCAAACGCTGCTTACACGATCGATTCTTCTACAAGTTTAACTATAACAGCAGCAGGTTACAATGGTGCTGTAGAAGTTTCTGCAAAACTTGTCAACAACCCGGAAATAACTGTAAGAAAAACTATAAATATTATCGGCTCAACGAAATATGCTCCCGGTCTTAATCTTCTTACCGGAACGGAAGATGCATTTACTTTCGAGAATTTGTCTGCTACAGAGCATCGTTATGTGTTTAACGGATTTGAACCGAGCAGTAACCTCAATAAGAGCGGAACGAATTTCTCAGATTCTGTAGTAAAAATTGTCGGCGGAGAATATCCCGGTTTGTGGACCAACCCTTTTGATCCTATAAGCACAGAAAGACCGCTTGCTTTCTGGTATGATTACTATGGTGAATTTAATAACCATTGGATTATGATAAATGGTTCAGACGCCAAAGACGTTTTCACAGACATGGTTTTTAAAGGATATAATTCATCAGGTGTTTGGAAAAAGGCGTTTTATGCAGGCACGAGCGACGCAGAAAATAAATATGAAAATGTAACAAATCTCTGTATTGAGGCTAGTCTTAACGCTGACGATCCAACACACGCTTTGTATGTAGATAACATAGTTATTATGCCATTCTATAAGGTAACTTATATGGACTTTGATGGAGAAGTTGCTGCAACAGATTATATTCTCCTGAATGAAGCCGGAGAAATAATGACTTCGTTTATTCCGGACACATCAAAGGTAGACGGAGCAACAGGATTCTCGCTTACTAACGGCGGCGAACGTGTTTTGACGGTATCGTTGGAAAAAGAGGATATAACTCTGTATCCTGTTACTTCTGAAGAAGTGGTGTTTGTTTCTTCTTCCGATGCAAAAGCTAAGACAGTAGATCGAGGCAGCGACTTTGTAATTCCGACTGCCGAAGAGTTAGGCCTTGGCAATGCTGAGAACTTTATTGTTTGGCTTGACACAAATGATAAAAAGTATTATCCGGGTGACGTAATTCCTATGGCAGAACTTGATTCGATAATAGGAAAGACCCTGGAAGCATATTGCCAGGATGCAAGCGTTCCGGCAATGGGATACGCTTTTGAGGGAACAACATATACTACTAAACCACAGTCTATGAACTATACTGAAGCTATTGAGGATGATGGAAGAACAGTAATTCATGCCGTTCAGTACGATATGTGGAATCCTGGCGCAAAACACTGGGTAAACGATTCCAGAATGTTTATGAAAACAGATAGTCCGTTTGATCCTAAGGAATACTCGATAGTTCAGTATATGGTAAAGATGCAGGAAGCTCAGGATGTTCCGTCAAAGTATTACTCGGACGAGAACTATGATCCTGCAACCTATGCAGAGCAGCCGATTGACAAATCAGAAGCTCAATTTGCTCTTTGGTACTACGCGCCTAACGTAAATGGAGTAGGACACAATTTCTATAACACACCATCAGGCGAAAATAAAATTATCGGCGGTAATATCACGATGCCTGTTGACGGAGCTTACCATATGTTTGAATATGATATGAAAAACACCGGAAGCAACTCAAATTGCCCATATATCGATTGTGAAACAGTCGCAGGCTTTGCTCTTGACCCGAATACATCTACGTGGAGCGCCGATACATATATTGACTATATACGTGCATACAGAAGCGGTATATTCACCGTAACCTATGATACAAATGCTCCTGATGAGTATAGTATCGTTGACAAGAATGTGGCTCCTGACACCGGAAGAGGCGTAGGAACAGGATACCTGCTCAAGGGCGAGCGTCCTGAGATAGACGGATATATCTTCCGCGGCTGGGCACTTACACCTGATGCGAAAGCGGCTGATGTAGTAGACAGCGTAGATCTTAAAGGCGACCTCACTGTATACGCAGTATGGGAAGAAGCGCTTTACAATACCGCTCCTGATATGGAAGACACAGCAAGTATCCGCAGCGGAGAAGACGGTTACAACGGAATACGTTTCCGCTCTGTTATTGACGCAAATACTAAGGAATTTATGGACGAATACGGCTTTATCGTTGCAAGAGAAGATGTTCTCGGCGATAAAGAGCTTACATTCCAGTTCAAGGATGAAGCAGACGGATCTCCTCTTTATGTAACCGGAGTTGCGTATAATAAGGATGAAGGAATAGATATCCAGTACTCTGTTGAACCTGACGGTGATACAGTATTTACCGCGGTTTGCGTAGGAATACCTGAAGCTCACTTCTCAACAGAAATAGTAGCAAGAGCTTACGCTAAGTATTCAAACAATAACGGTCCTTCGTTCACCGTATACGGCTCAACGGTAACCAGATCAATCGCTCAGGTAGCCCAGGATATTAAGAAAGCCGGCGGCGATGATTACGCCAATAACAAAGAGTATATCGACCATATTCTTGAAACGGTAGGCGCTCAAGGATAGGAAAGGTAAACTGTTGGTAAAGAAAAACGTCGGATAAGTTACCCGACTGAGTAAGAAAGAAAATTCCCTAAAATCATAAGGTTTTAGGGAATTTTTTTATCACATTATTTGAATTATGGCCGAACACCAAGCCGGAAATTTTCTGTTAATCATTCATTCATTTATGCAGTTATCCTGTTGGTAACGGTGCTTATAGAAAAGGCAGTAAAAAGCGTTACATTAGCGGAGCGAGCAGCTTGAGAAAACCTCCGTATAGCCTTGAAAAAAAGCTTTGCTTTTTAATGTCGGCAATCCCTATTTCGTTGCACTTGCCGAACGTGTCGTGAAAATCACTTAATATATCGCCTATAACGTCAGCTCTACTAAAATATGCCGCACACTCAAAATGCAGATATAAACTGCGGTAGTCAAGATTGATAGTTCCTGCAACAGCCTTAATGTTGTCACTCACAAAAAGCTTTGAATGTACAAATCCCGGTGTATATTCATAGATACGCACGCCTGCTGGTATAAGCTCTTTGTAATGTGTTTTTGCCAGAGCGAAAGCCATTTTGTGATCCGGTGTGCCCGGCAGTATAATGCGAACGTCAACGCCTCTCTTTGCGGCGTTTTGCAGCGCCGTACTCATCTCGTTGTCTATGATAAGATACGGCGTCATGATGTATACGTAATCCTGCGCAGTGTTGATTATATCCATGTAAACCGCTTCGCCGACCTTTTCGTTGTCGAGCGGACTGTCACCGTATGGGATAACATAGCCTGATGCCTTAACTTCTGACGAAGAGTAAGAGTAAGAGTCGGAGCCCGAGAAAGAAGATGAAGAGTCCAAGGGCGGTGTTAGATAGTAGTCAAAGTTGTCAGGTGCACCGGCGATATTCCATATCTGAAGAAACATCAAAGTAAAACTTCTTACTGCTTCTCCTTTTATCATGATTCCGCAGTCCTTCCAGTGACCGAAACGATTTTTGCGGTTGATATATTCATCGGCAAGATTGACTCCTCCGGTGAATGCCACGTTTCCGTCAATTACAAGTATTTTACGGTGGTCACGATTGTTGTAGTGTGTTGAAACAAACGGACGCAGCGGCGAGAACATGCGGCATTGTATGCCCATGGATTTAAGCTTTTTGGGGTAAGAATAGGGCAGGAGAGAAATGGCGCATGTGCCGTCGTACATTACTCGTACAGTAACCCCCTGTTCAGCCTTTTTTTTGAGAATTTGCAGGATTTTGCCCCACATTTCTCCCTCTTCCACTATAAAAAATTCAAGAAAAATAAATTTCTCCGCTTTTTCAAGCTGAGTCAGCATTTCTTCCCACATTTGTTCACCTACGGGAAAATATTTCGAATATTCGCACCTGTAAGCGGCACTGCCGGATGAGCGGGTAATGTAGTTTGCAATGTTGTACAGAGCCTTGTCGTTTTCCTTTATTTCCGTTTCAAGGGAGCTCGAAGTAACGCAGTATTCCTTTGTTTTTTCAAGTACGGCGCCGAGTTTACGGTACATAAGCCTGTGACCTATTTCTTTTCTCACGAAAATGTAAAGCAGCGTTCCGAAAACGGGAAACAGCATTATCAAAACTGTCCACGAAAGCTTTAAGGACGGATTGTCAAGCGTGTTTGCAACGTATATCGCCATAACAAGACCTATTACGGCAAATCCTCCGTAAGCCAAAGAAACAAGATAACGCTCAAAATACGCAAACATTGTGAACATCCCGGCAAACTGGATTACCAACAGCAATATCACAATCGAAGTTCTTCCGAACAGTATGCTTATAAATCCACGCTTGCTTTTTTTGAGAAATTCATCATTTGCAAAGTTTTGTTTGTTCTCGGGCTGATTATCCGTAAACTCATTATTTTTGTACGGTTCCTGTCTTTTCATCTTCTTTTTCCTTATCCCGGATATAGTACAGTTAAATTTATACTAATTATGTTATCTTATGAAGTTGGTACGTATAACCGGCTCTCTTTCGGGAGCGGAAATACCGGAGCTTTCAGCCGCCTTAATGCAGGAAAGAAGCCAAGCCATGTTGTCGGCAAGCGTGCGCATAGTTTGCAAACCTTCCTCGTCACGAAGCACGTCCTCGCTTTTTGAGCCGTGTACCTGGTTCCAGTATTGGGAAGAAACGACCGGCATGTTTGACATCATGAAAAATTTATTTATGTCCTCAAATGCGGCGCTTGCGCCTCCGCGTCTGCAGCTTACAACAGCGCAGGCAGGTTTTCCGCGAAGCTTTGAAGAAGCCGAGTAAAAAAGTCTGTCCATGAAAGATTTTAGCTGACCGCTGATACCTGCATAGTAAACGGGCGAGCCGAAAATAAAACCGTCGGCTTCGGCGCATTTTTCGGCAAATATGTTTACAACGTCGTCACGAAAACACTTTCCTGTTTTTGAACATGAACCGCAGGCAATACAACCGGCGACAGGTGCTCTTCCGAGCCAGAATATTTCGGTTGATACTCCTTTTGACTCAAGACGGTCGGCGGCTTCTTTAAGCGCCGTAAATGTACAGCCTTTTTCATGCGGACTTCCGTTTACAAGTAAGACTTTCATAATGATAATACCTCTTTTCGGAAAATGATTGGTGTTGATATGCCGTTATGTAAGTATATGCGTTTTTTACCAAAAAACTGCATATTCATGTAATAATTTTACCATAAAGACATATCTTTTGCAAGTGCGCTTATACGTTAAAAAAGGATAAAAACAAACGCCGTAAACGAAATGAGAAGTGCGCAAACGGCTTTAGGACGGGCGAAAAAAGTCGATAAAACTGTTGACAAAATATTAATCACATGTTATAATTTTCCTGAGATAAAATCTCATACATATTATTATTATTTTTCAGGAGGAAACCAAGATGGATAATAACACACCTAACACACCACCTGTAAACATGCCGACACCTCCCGGAGACGTTCCCGGAAAAGGCGCCGCAATCGGTTCTCTTGTTTGCGGAATAATAGCTGTTGTATTTTGGTTCTTCGGAGTATCTGCTATTGTTTCAGTTATTCTCGGAATTGTTGGTCTTGTACTTGCAAGCAATTCAAAGAAAGCCGGATTTAACGGAGGACTTAGAACCGCAGGTTTTATTCTTTCTCTTCTCGGTCTGATATTCGGTGGAATTATTTTTGTTTCATGTATAGCGTGCGCTGGAATGTTTGCTGCTGCCGGTAATGCGGCTCTCAATGATCCCAGCTTGGCTCAGTATTTTAACTTCTAATACTTATTAGTTCTTAAAGAAGCCCGTCGGTTATGCCGGCGGGCTTAATCTTTTTTCGTGCTGTTCCGTTCTATAAATCCAATCAAAAAACGTTAGCCATGTGCAAACATCTGGGAATATATTTTCCGCTTACAAAATCAACGCCGCGGCTTATAACTGTTCCGTCACTGTAAAACTCAATGAGCTGTCCCGTACAGCGGTCTTGCAGATAGTACTCTCTTCTCTCCTCCATGTCCACACCGTTCCAGACAGCGCATCCGGCGTTCAGATAAAGATTTGAATGGGCATTGTCAAAATATGTGTTAGGCATATCGGAGTCGAAATTGTAGTGCGTGTGACCGGAAACGTGAATGATTTTTCCGTGTCTGTCGAGAAGCTCCTGCGTTTGGTCGTTGTCACGGAAAAAGTTCTTTCCGGCTTTTCTTTCGGAACATCCGACGGTATTTTGCTGGTGAAAGTGGGTGACAACGAATCTGTACATGTCTTTACCGTCGGTTTCGGCAAGTTTATTATCCATCCAAAGCCGTTGGCTTTCTCCGATTTCAAAGTGATTGCCGACATCGTTGGCGTTCAGCATTAAAACCTGCACATTTCCGAAACGAGCCTCAAAATAGTTCCTGTCGTTTAAGTCGTTTACTGTTACTCCGAGAGCGGCGTTTCTTTCGCACTGCTTGACAAAAAAGTCGTGCATCTCGTCAAAATGCGGCGTTGCGCCCGGCTTATAAGGACTGTAATCGTGATTTCCCGCTCCGACAAATACCGGAATATTTCCAAAAACGGCGTTTATTGTCTCAAATGCTTCGGAAAACTCCTCAGGGTACGAATTGTCTGTTATGTCGCCCGAAATAAGTATGAAATCCGGGTTTGCCTCCGACATGTATTTAAAAGCCAAAGCACGGTTTCTGTCATTGTGAAAGTACTTTCCGCCGAAATGAAGGTCACTGGTGACAAAAACACGCAAATCCGGCTTTCTTTCGGCTATAAGCTTTTCTTCGGGAATGTCGGCGCAAAGCTCCGGCAATACAATCTCATACATAAAATCATTATATACTTTGCAGAGTATTTTTTTTGCGTTTTCCGGAATCATTCGGTTGTGTTCAAGGGAATACTCAGCCTTTCCGTCAATAAGCGCAAGCGCCTTTATCGGAAGATAATCTTCAAGCGGCTTGCCGTTTTCGTCAGCCCAATACAGTACGGCAAGTATACCTGAAGGTATGTTAATTGTAACTTTCGCGTCTGCGTTCCCGCGCCTGTTATCAGAAAATTTTACGTCAAATATGAAGTCCATGTAAATTCCAATCCTCCCGGCAGATTATATTGCTTTAAAATTTATAAAACCACACCTACGGCAGTAATCAAAAGTAAAAAAACTGCTGCCGGCAAAACTTGTTTTACGAGTCCTGCTCGGCGTCGTTTTCGGTATAAGTACCCATATCAATGTCCGTGTAGTTATAGGCATTTTCGTAAATATCGGCATTTTCGTACGGCTCAATAAGCGATAAGTCGCAGTTTTCGGCGTCCTCGGAAATGTGTTCGATTTTCACCTTGCGGTCCTTTATAAGCTCAAGCACCGCAAGAAACGTCGCAACTATCTCGTTTCGGCTTCTTGCGTCCTCGAACAGACCGGAAAACTCGCATCCGCCGCCGATTGACAAGCGTTTTACCACATCGCGTATTTTTTCTCCGACGCTGACATGACGGGTAGTGCGGATAAGATTGTCAAGATTTTGAGTATTATTCTCAGCCTCAAGGCGTTCAAGATTTCTTTCATATACCCGCATATAAGCCTGTGTGAGCATACTTAACGGGTGCTCAAGAGAGTATTCACGTACTTTCTCTTCTTCCGGCAACGGAGAGGGCGGCTTTTCAAAGCGTCCGCCGTAGGCAAATTCAAGCTCATGCAGAATTTCGGCGGCTTGTTTGGCGCGCTTGTACTCAAGAAGCAAATCAACAAGTTCTTTTCTCGGGTCCTCTTGCTCGTCGTCCTGCGTTTTGGGAAGAAGCATTCTCGACTTTATCACCATGAGCTGAGCTGCCATTACGATAAATTCAGAGGCGACCTCAAGGTTAAATAAATCCATTTGATGAATATATTCAAGATATTGGTCAAGTATCGTTGAAATCGGGATATCGTAAATATTTACCTTGTTTTTTGCGATAAGCGCAAGAAGCAGGTCAAGCGGTCCGCTGAATATCTCAAGGCGAAAGGTGAGATTGTCTGCGTCTATCGTGATATATTCCGGAACAGATTGATTCCCGTCTTGCACAGTATTGTTTTCGACGCTTTCGTTTATATCGTTCATGCTGTTTTTATCATCCATGTTTTTTACCTTTTAAAACAGTTTCAGCAAAGGCTTTAGAATGAATGAAACGGCATTAATTACAAAATTAAGAAGACCGTTTGACAAGAAGGACAAAAGCCCGTCGAAAGCGCCCTGCCAGAGCAGTAAAAGTACGATAATCATTATATACTGTTCGTATCTCAGGTAGTAATAAGCAATTTTGCCCGGCAGAACAGCCGACAAAATACGTGAACCGTCAAGCGGTGGAATAGGAAGAAGGTTAAATATGGCAAGAGATATGTTTGCGCTCATAAAATACACGCAGAAAACCAGCCAGTAAACTGAAACAATATTGTCAGGAAGGAATCTTATAGATAACACATATACAAACGTCGCAATTACCGCAAGACAGAAATTAGATAACGGACCTGCAAAAGAAACAAAGCATAAATCTCTTTTGTAGTGATTGAAATTTCTCGGATTTATCGGAACCGGTTTTGCATATCCGAAACCGAAAACGAGCATCATTATCGTTCCGAGAGGATCGAGGTGGTGGAGAGGATTCAGAGTGAGTCTGCCGAGATTTCGTGCTGTGGCGTCTCCGCAGCGGTATGCGACATAGCCGTGAAAAAGCTCATGCACACTTAAGGATATGAGAATTACGATGATATATAATCCGAGCTGAATGAGCGCTTCAGCGGAAAAATCTCTTGTTCTTATTAAATCTAAAAGCATGTAAAAATTCCTTTCGTCAGTTGGTGTAAAGCATTTTCAGAAAGCCTTGCTTTTCAAGATCCGCAAAACGGCGTTGGCGCAGTACCTCATACACAGCAATTGCCGCTGAATTTGACAGGTTTAAGCTTCTTAAGTTTTCAAGCATGGGAATGCGCACGCACTTGTCGAGATTTTTCTTTAGTATTTCCTCCGGTATGCCGCGCGATTCCTTGCCGAAAATAAGGTAACACTCGTCGGGATATTCGATATCCGTATAGCACCTCGGCGCCTTGGTGGAAAAGTAAAAATAGCTGCTTCCTGCGGTTTTTTCATAGAAGTCGTCTATGTTTTTGTAATACGTTATGTCAAGCTTGTTCCAGTAGTCAAGTCCGGCTCTTTTAAGCTTTGCGTCGGTGACGGTAAAACCCATCGGCTCTATGAGGTGAAGCGCTGAACCGGTTGCGGCGCAGGTACGTGCGATATTGCCGGTGTTCTGAGGTATTTCCGGCTCTAAAAGTACAATGTTTATTTTGCTCATTGGTGTTTCCTTTATAAGTGTTTGTAAAAATAGTCAAAAAGTGAAAAGCGAAAGCTTATGTGATACCGACGTTAAGGGCGGTATCATGCGGCTGTGTCAGGAGGTGGTATCAGGGGCATCAGGCAGCGGTATCAATAACCTAATTCTTCACCTACAAGAATTACTTTTATGCGGTCTTTGGTGCGCTGACGAGCCATAATTACCGTGTCGGCGCAAATTCTGCTTTCGCTCTTGCAGTTCATGCATTTTCCCGTTACCGTGCAGGGCGTGTTAAGCCCCAAGCGTACTGCGTTTGCCGGAGCGGCAAGGCTTTGCACACGTGTCTTTGCCTCGTCCAAGTCCTTTACGATTTTGTTGTAGCCGGCAATTACAATTACGCTTTCCGGCCCGTAAATCATGGCGGCAACACGGTTTCCGTTTCCGTCCACGTTATATAACTCTCCGTTTTCGGTAATGGCGTTTGTGCTTGTAACAAAAACGTCAGAGAAAAATGCCTTGCGGTATATTTCCTTTAACTGCTCGGCGGAAATTCCTTTTTCGTATCTGTCAAGAAATTCGTACTGTCCGTCACGTAAAAAGTCTATTACGCCCGCTTCAAATAGCGTCATCGAACCGCCGACCGTGACGGTGTCATCTTCCTCGATAAGATCTTTTAAAATTTCTAACGCCTCTTGGGTATTGTCCGCACACTCGCAATACATGTTGTTATCCCTTAATGCCTGTGCAGTGCGCTCCATGCGCAGTCTTACAATTTCAAATTTGTTCTTATCCATGAGTTTTCCGCCTTTCTTAATACATTTACATTTATGATTAAAGTTTGGCAAACATGAGCATTTGAGTATCATGTCCGCTTTACGGTACAATCGCTCCGAGTTTTTTAAGTGATTCTTTCAGCAAATTTACGTCTATGCGGTTGTCAGAACCGTTTTCAGCCATAATAGCCGCCGCCGCGCCTGCCGCCTGTCCCATTGCCATGCAGGGAGCCTGAACTCTGAGAGCGCTGTTTGCGTCAGTGTCAGAACCCACGCACCGTCCTGCCGCAAGGATAAAGCGGCTGTTCTTGGGGATAAGCGCGGAGTACGGTATGCACGGAACAACGCCTTCCGATAAGAATACCTGTTTTATGGCGTGGTCAGTGTGCAGATCTATCGGATAAAACGCATAGCAAACAGAGTCGTCATATTTCCTGCCGGCAACGTAATCTTCCGCCGTCACGTTGGTTAATGCGTCAATACGCACGCTTTCTCTTACGCCGCTTTCGGGCGAAAACGAGATTACTTGGATTTTCTCAAGTCCTTTTACCCGTCGGAATACCGATAAAACCCGGAAAACCGCCTCACGCGACTGTATTTCAAGAAGCGTTTTACCATCGGATTTTTCAGGTGCGCCGGTGTGGATATGCGAATGAATCCTTGCGTCTTTTAAAATTTCTATCGGTCTTTTGCCTTGCAGATCACGTTTTGTAAGTTCACCCGAATCAAAAGCGGCGGCAAAAACTTCATCAAGTTTTTTCTCATCAATATCCGACAAATTATAACCGCCCAAGTTGTTTATGAGTGTTGCAGGCTGAAGAATATCGCATTTAAGCAAGGGATATCCGAGTCTTGAAACGGCGTTTGCGTCACCTGTGGCATCTACGGCTGCCTTTGCCTTAACAAGAATGTTGCCGTCTTTTCCGGCAAACAGTGCTTCTATTCCGCTTTCGGTTTCCTTTATGCTGCAAAGCATGGTGTGGTACAGAACATCCACCGAGTTTTCGGATAACATTTGCTCAAGAACATGGACATATGTAAACGTGTTCAGTCTAATCTGCATCAACCAGTGCCTCTCAGGTTTATATACTATCTCGGGTATTATAGCCCCTCCGAGCTGTTTTGCTCTCAAAATGCTCTCATAGCACGGCCCGTCAATAATTTGTTTGCCCCACGCGTGAAAAATTCCGGGATAATCGACTCCGCAAAAACACATTGTTCCGCCGGGCATCGCATTTTTTTCGACCAGTAAAACAGAAGAGCCCGACTTTGCCGCACTTATTGCGGCAAATACTCCGGCTGTTCCGGCACCAATCACAAGCACGTCGGTATTAACTTCACATGATACTTTAACAGAATAATCCATTTTTTTCTCCTTACTGTAAGCTGATACAGTAAAATGTTATTTTACTGCACGCATGATACATGAAGTCATATTTTTGTAATTATAGCAATATTATTTAGTGTTAGTATAACACGTTAAGCATTTAATTGCAACTGTTTTAAGCATTTTATAATACATAAGTAAAAGACTTATTAAAAGTTAAAAAAGTAAACAATTTAATTGACAAAATGCGACATGTGTGGTAATATGAGCCTGGGGAGCGTAGCTTCCGAAAATAAGAGAAATGGGGTAAAGAAATGTTCATCGAATCCTACAAAAGCGCATTCAATGTGCTTAAAAGAAAGCCGTTTAAGCTCTGGGGACTTTCACTTTTGAGCGTGCTTGTCTGTGCTCTCGCAATTTGCTTCTCATGGTTTTTCCTGCCTGCCGGCATAGCATTTTCATATGTTGTTCAGTGCGGTATGTCTAAGGTATACATAGACGGACTGCATGGCAAGGAAGTGAACTCCGATCAGCTTTTCGCAGGTTTCAAAAACTTTTTCAGAATTGCCGGCGGTATGGCTTGGGCAACGCTTTGGATAATCATATGGGGACTTATTCCGTTTGCGGGTATAGTGTTCGCAGTAATTAAGTCATACGAGTACCGTTTTGCTCCGTATATCCTTATTACGAGAGATGATGTTTCCGCAACTCAGGCGCTTCGTCTGTCAAAAGAACTGACAAACGGCAAAAAAGGACAGGTGTTCTTAGCTGACTTGGTGCTGTACGCATCATATTTCGTTTTGGTGTTTATTCTTGGAATGTTAATGGTAATACCGTTTATCGGTTCTTTGTTTGCCCTGATTTATTTCATTGTTGCAATCGTGTTTGCGGCATTCGCTCCGATTTTTGTCGGACTTTACAGCGCTGCTTTTTATGAAATGCCGAAGGTTGTAAAAATGGTATACACTGTTCCCCAACAGCAGCAATATCAGCAGCCTCAACAGCCGCAGCAACCGCAGGTTCAGCCTCAACAGCCGCAGCAGGAACAACAGGTTCCTGATCAGCAGAATACTCAGACTCCTGAACAGTAATGTCGGGTTGATTAGAAACTTGGTATGATTTGAATAATAAAAGCCGGTATCTGAAAAGGATATCGGCTTTACTTTGAGCATTATTTATATTCAATGTGAGATTCGGTGCAGCGATTGCCTGTGAACAGTTCGAGGTCTTTTTCAAAATTGTTGCAAAGCTTCATGTTTTTTAACTCATCTTCTTTTACCCAAAATACTTTGCCCTCTTCAGTTTCATTGATCAGTTCCCCTGAAAAGTCGCTTGTTCTGTATAAGAAAACTATGAATTTTTCTTTTCGTTCGGGACAATCCCAGTGTACTATTCCGCAAAGCTCCAGATTTTTTACGGTCAATCCTGTTTCCTCAAGTATCTCACGTTCGGCGGATCTCTCAAAGCTCTCGCCGGGATCAACGTGTCCGCCTGGGAATGCAATTCCTTTCCAGTAAAGTATGCGCTCTTGGACAAGTACCATTCCGTCGTCCCGGCGGATCATCACCATGTTTGTAAATTCAGTTTTATAGGATTTTTCCATGTCCGGCATTTTGCTTCAATCCTTTCGTCTGCCGTTAAAAGTTTTCACTTGATTGTATCTTAAAAACAGCTCCTGTTCAAATTTATATTGTAAATTTTGATGTTATACAAACTTTTGATGTTTGGAAGTTTACAGAAATTTATCAAATAATCGAACGGATTTTTTTACAGAAGTGGTACAATACAATGTAAAACTTTTCACAAAGAGGATTTTTGAAATTTTGTGACGGCGTGAGTAACGGGGAGGCGGCGTTTTGGCTGACGGATGCAGGCTTTGTCCGAGAGAGTGCGGAGCCGACCGCTCGGTTCGGCGGGGTATTTGCGGAGCGGACGATAAAATACGAATAGCAAGAGTAGGACTTCACCTTTGGGAGGAGCCGTGTCTGTCATACGGAGCAGGCTCCGGCACGATATTTTTTTCGGGGTGTCCGCTTGGCTGCGTGTTTTGCCAAAACAGGGAAATATCCCACTTTTTTCACGGAGTGGACATAGATGTGCACACGCTTGCGTCGGAAATTTTGAATTTGCAGGACAAAGGCGCCTCAAATATAAACTTTGTCACTCCGACTCATTATACTTTGCAAATCATGTCGGCGTTAGAGCTTGTAGAGGATAAGTTAAAGATTCCGGTTTGTTACAATTGCTCAGGGTACGAAAAAAGCGAAACAGTGCTCATGCTGAAAGACTATATAGACATCTTTTTGCCGGATTTCAAATATTTTTCACCGGTGTTCTCGAAAAAATATTCCGGTGCGGCGGACTATTTTGACGTCGCAAGCAAAGCGATTGAGAAAATGTTTGAAAATGTTTCGTATCCGGTATTCGACCAAAACGGCCATCTTGTAAAAGGCGTGCTGATACGCCACCTTGTTTTACCGGGACTTTACCGGGACAGCTTCAAAATTCTCGATTATCTCGCTTCAAAATATGACACGCGAAAGCTTGCCGTAAGCATAATGAGCCAGTATTTCCCCACGCCGGAATGCGCCTCTTTTCCGGAGATAAACAGACGGCTTACTTCTCTTGAATATCAAAAGGTCGTTGAACACGCAAAAAGACTCGGTATTGTAAACGGATACACTCAAAGCCGCTCGAGCGCGGATAAAGGTTACGTGCCGGATTTTGACTATACAAATAAACAGTGATTGAATTCACCGGTAAATCACACCGGTAAATCATAATAAAGGACGGGAACTTATGGAACTGAATGAAAAAACAATAAACGAGGAATACATCTATAAAGGCAAAATAATAAATCTGCGCCGTGACGAGGTCGAGCTCCCTAACGGCAGACACAGCTTCAGGGAAGTAATTGAGCATCCGGGCGGTGTTTGCGTGTTGCCGCTTACCGATGATGATGAGATAGTATTTGTTCGCCAGTTCAGATACCCGTATAAACAGGTTCTTCTTGAAATTCCTGCGGGAAAGAGAGATCACGGCGGGGAAGATCCGCTTGAGTGCGGAAAAAGGGAGCTGCGTGAGGAAACCGGAGCGACAGCGAGAGAATATATTGATTTGGGCGAGCTTTATCCGTCTCCCGGATATGTCGGCGAGATAATTTATATGTATCTTGCAAAGGGACTTACATTTGGAGAAACATCTCCCGACGAGGACGAGTTCCTGAATGTCGAGAAAATTCCCTTTTCCAAAGCCCTGTCAATGGTGATTGACGGAGAAATCAAAGATGCTAAAACGCAAACCGCGATTCTCAAGACGGCGGCAATATTAAAAAAACTATAATGTGAGGCAAAAATAAATGACAGTTGAAGAAAGAGTGGATCAGGCGGAAAAAAGCCTGACAGACAGTGGAGTTTTCCGCAAAATTGACATGGTTGCTTTTGAAAATCAGAAAAAAGTCATGGATGCTTTCAGAAAATTCAAGGTTTCCGACAGCTTTTTCGGTTCAACAAGCGGATATGGATATAACGACAAGGGCAGAGAGATTTTAGACTTGTTATATGCCGAAATATTTGAGAGCGAGGCTGCGTTCGTGCGCCACAGCATAGCAAACGGCACTCATGCACTAAGTATAGGACTTTTCGGACTTCTCCGTCCCGGTGATACTCTGTTTTCCGTAACCGGAAAGCCGTATGATACTCTTGAGGAGGTTATCGGAATAAGAGGGGAGAGGGGAAACGGCTCTCTTGCCGATTACGGAGTAAAGTATGTCCAACAGCCTATGAAAAACGGTGGAATAGATATCCCGGCAATGACGGAATACTTGAAAAATCACGACGACGTAAAGGTAGTTTTCATACAGCGCTCCAAAGGCTATGACATAAGAAAAACATTAAGCTCCGAAGAAATAGGCAAAGCGGCAAAGGCGGCGCACGAAGTAAAAAAAGACGTATGGGTTATTGTCGATAACTGTTACGGCGAGTTCTGCGACCTGCATGAGCCGACATACTACGGAGCAGATCTTATAATGGGTTCGCTTATCAAAAATCCCGGCGGCGGAATGGCTGAATGCGGCGGATATCTTGCAGGAAAAGAGAAGGCGGTGGAGCTATGCTCGTATCGCCTGACCTGTCCCGGTATAGGTACCGAGTGCGGAGCGACAATAGGACAGAACAAAAGCATATATAAAGGACTGTTTTACGCGCCGCATACCGTAGCGCAAAGCTTAAAAACGGCGGCTCTTGCGGCAAAGGTATTTAAGGACGAGGGTTATGCCGTTTGTCCGGAACCGGAAGAAACAAGACACTGCATAATTCAGACTGTAAGCCTTGGTACCGAAGAAAAACTTCTTGCGTTTTGCCGAGGCATACAGGAGGGAGCTCCCGTAGATTCACACGTAACGCCCGAACCCTGGCAAATGCCCGGGTACGCCGTACCGGTAGTTATGGCGGCAGGCGCATTTACGCAAGGCTCGTCGATTGAGCTTTCGGCTGACGCTCCGTGCGTTGCTCCGTACACAGTATATATGCAGGGCGGTCTTACCTACGAAAGCGGTAAGATAGGAGTGCTTTTTGCACTAAGGCACGTGTTGGAAGACTGTGGCAATTAAGTAGCTTTAGGTGAGTGTTTTCGCTTGCGGCTTTAAAAGATTTTGCTATTGACACGTGCAAAGTTATACAGTATAATGTAAGCGTACAAAAGCTAAAGTGACAATTGTAAATTGGAGGTATAATTTATTATGAAGGTGTTCTACATTCGTCTTTCTACCATTGAGCAAGTAAGAAATTTTGTCAATATAGTTTCTAAGTACGACTATGAAATTGACCTTAAGAGCGGAAGATACGTTGTTGATGCAAAGAGCATCATGGGAATTTTCAGCCTTGATCTTCTCAATAAAATTGAAGTTACCGTACATGCTGAAAACTGCGACGAGCTTATGAAAGAGCTTGCGCCCATGATAGTTGACTAAATTCCCGCACAGTGCGGCGGCACACGCAGTGCCGGTGTCGCACGAGATATAATTTAGATTTTTAAAGTTCCGATGCGCACCGGCGCACGGAACTTTTTGCATATATTCCAAAAAACCGGGTACGTTCGGGCACGGTTGTTTTATTCTTTTCGCAAACAATCACAAAAACTTTCATTTCCGGAAAATAAAAACTGCAATGAGTTTAGATTTTCAAACTCATTGCAGTTTAAAATAAATGTTCAGGTAACTGGCATGCATTTTTGTGCGCATAACACGGTAAGGAGTTAGCCCGAAAATTGACTTAGCAACCGGAACAGTAATTTGAATAGGAATAGTTATTTGATATCCAACTCCGGAGGTACGTCTATCTCATCGGACACATATTTTCCGTTCTTTTTGCGCTGTCTTACACATTCCGTAAGCAAATATTCAATCTGTCCGTTTATCGAGCGGAAATCATCTTCCGCCCATGCGGCAATAGCGTCATACAGCTTGGCAGACAGCCTAAGCGGTATCTGTTTTTTTTCTCGCCCGTCCGGCGTGTTTCTGTTTTCCGCCATATCAATACAAACTTCCCGAGTTTACAACCGGCTGAGCGTCATGGTTTCCGCACAGCACTACCAACAAATTGGATACCATTGCCGCTTTTCGCTCCTCGTCAAGCTGTACTACTCCGTTTTCGTTGAGGCGCTCCAGAGCCAACTCTACCATTCCCACGGCACCGTCAACTATCATTTTGCGTGCGTCAATTATTGCGCTTGCCTGCTGTCTTTGGAGCATTACAGCCGCAATTTCCGGAGCATAAGCAAGATAAGTGATGCGTGCTTCAATCACTTCAAGACCTGCGTCGGCTACTTTATCCTGAATTTCTTTCTTTATTCTTGCGGCTACAACCTCGCTTGAACCGCGTAAACTTCCCTCGTCAGCCATTCCGTCGCCTGTGGTATCTACGCCCTTTGCAACGTCATACGGATATATACGCACGATATTTCTGACAGCGCTGTCACATTGAAGTGACAGGTATTCCTTGTAGTTATCAACGGTAAATACAGCTTTTGCCGTGTCTACCACACGCCACATAACAGCAATGCCTATTTCTACCGGATTACCCAAACAGTCGTTGATTTTCTGGCGATTATTGTTGAGCGTCATTATTTTTAAAGATATTTTGCGGTTTTCCTCCTGACTTGACGATGACATCTGTAACTGCAAAGATGATCGTTTTCCGCTGTCTACGTCGCCGCTTTGATTAAGCTTGGTCTTAGACGCCGGATTCACGCTTACGCAAAACGGATTTACGTAATAAAATCCCTCTTCTTTAAGAGTTCCTACATATTTTCCGAAAAGTGTGAGCACCAGAGCTTCCTGCGGTTTGAGCACCTTTAGTCCCATAAAAGGTATCCACCCGATGCTTAGCCATATGATGCTTACCGTGAGAAGAACTCCGCCGAGCACTGCCGACTTTCCTTCGTCAAGTATGTAGCTGCCGACTATACATACTGCAAGCGCCAATACGTAGAGCAAAATAAAAAAAATCATTACAGACATGCCGTTCTTTTTGCCCTTCAAAACCTTCTCTTCCATATAGTCAAATTCATCCTTTCTTTATGTGGTATCATTATGATATCATATAAATATCAAAATGTCAATAGAAATGATAAATAATTTTGGTATCAATTATAAAATAACAAAATAAAAAAAACAGCCGTCCAAAAAAAGCGGACGGCTGTGCAAAAATATTTTGGTTTGGCAAATGAGAGAAGTTATTTCATGAAAATCTTGTTGCCTTCACGTTCAAATTTCGCGCCAAACAGTTTTGTAATATCTTCAAGCGAAATTGCGGGAATTCCGTCCTTGAGATACGGCGGACGTACAAGAGTAAAGCTCTCTCCGTCTTTAACTGCGTATGCCTTGCCGATAACAAGAGAAACCTTGCTCGACTTGTTGTATACCTCAAGTCTTCCCTCAGGCTTTATCCACTCGTACTTGTATCCAAGCTCGGAGAATATGCCGCTGTACGGATCAAGCGGAACGTAAACCATACCTGCACGCTCTTCTAAGTAATCTCCGAAGAACAGCTGTCTGCCGCTCTTTCCGTAGAGAGTAACATGCTCAAGAGCCGCGTAAAGCGTTATGCTTTCAACCTCAAAGCTTCCGGAATAAGTAGGTATAAACTTGAATCCGTGTATGGTTCCTGTCCAGAACGGCTTGTTGTCAAGCTCAGCCTTATACTCTTTGGTCGCCATATCATTGCACCAGAACGATACAGATGCGTGGTGAAGATTGTAGTTTCCTTTGTCCGGAGCGTTTGACGGAACGATATACGCAACGGTAGGCTGACCGTGGTCGCCGTGACGGTTTGTGCACACAACCTTTGCATAAGCAATTTCGGAGGCGTCAAAGCCTGCTTTTTTGAGCTCCATTTCAGGATACAGTCCGGTAGCTTTACCGACAAGCTTGCCGTCCTTGATTTCTACGTCCGTCATACCGGAGAATTTCCACTTGTTTAAATCAGCCTTTGATTTAAAGGTAAACTTGTAAAGCGCCTTATCCTTTTCGGGAAGAGGACGAACATCGTATTTTGTACGTTGGAGTCTGTATCTGTCGGGAAGGTGCAGATACCCTATACGAGCTTTCTGCTCGTCGTCGGGGATTATATCCTCATGCGGCTCGTCAACGCATACTGCTTTTCTTACAGCGTCAAGATAGCCGAAGCCGTTGAGTCCTGACGGCATCATATATGTACCCTCTCCGTACTCGTTCCAGGTGGAAAGGTGAAGAGTCTTTGCTTTCCAAGTACCTTTTTCGTAGGTAGGAAGAATTTCCTCCATACAGTATTTGAGTCCGGCATACATATCCTGACAGGAAAGATTAGGTCTGCGGTCGCCGCCCCAGCCTATGTTTTTGAAGCCTACGCTGACAGTAGGAACGATATGCACGGCGTTCTTTTCGATGTTTGCCTTGTTGGAGTTTATATTTGTTTCAAGCTTGTAGCCCTCAGCGCCCCAGTGGTACGCATGGAACGCGTCAAAGCCGAGATTTTTAAGCTGAACCGGATCGGCGTGGCAGCCCATAACGATAAGATCGTCGTAACCGAGCTTCTTGACCTCGTCACGCAGATACTGCAATCCTTCTCTTACGTTCTCAGCTCCTCCGAGATCCTTTTCAACGCACCAAACGCCAAAGCAGCTCATAATCGCCTTGTTATCTATTCTCATGTATCTGTCGTCTGAGAAGAAATAGTCGAGCCAGTACGGAACAAGATTGTATTTGAAATCCTCAAGGCAGGTCGGGTGCTGGCAGTTTGCGGCTTCCCATAGCAGAGCGAATTTTTCCATTTCAGCGTATTTTGCGTAAAAATGTCCGTCAAGCCATGCATAATGCAGATGAGTTGATTTTATGGGCGCCTTTGACTCAGCTGAGTACCAGCAGTAAAGCTCGTAATCAATACCGTGCTCTACCATGAACTTTATTTCCCAGTCGGCTGTTTCCGGCAGTCCCTCGTCGTAAAAACCGAGAACCGGCTTTACGTCGTCAAACGGAGATATGCAGTCCCAACCTTGGTGAGTACCCTCACGCCACAATGAGCAGATGTTCATTCCGACAACATAGTCGCCCTTTTTCTTGGGAACTGCCGGAGCGGGAACATAATTTTCCGGTTCTTCAGGTTTTACCCAGGCAATTATGTCTGAGAACATAAGCTCTGACGCTTCGTAAGCCTCGTATGTTATGCTGAAACCGTCCGCAAATTTAGCGGGGTTTTCAAAATCAGCAACTTCCGTTTTTTTGCCGTTGAGCCATATTGTCGACTTGCCGGTGTCAGTATCCGCTTCCATTCTTAAAGTCTGCCAGACTGTCTTATGGTGCGGTCTGAGCTTTTTATCAGTATTCGCACGGCAAAGCTCGGTACCCTCGTCGCAAACGGATACTATCGGTTTTGTGCCTTTGAGAAGAGAAATGCTTATTTTTCCGTCGGATTTTTCCATGAGATATTTCATCTCAAAGGTAACCTTGCCGGAAGCCTTGTCAAAAGCGTGCCTGACGACAGTTTTTGCGCCCTTTTTATTGCGTGAAATGTATGTATACTGATTTTTTCCCTCAACTCTTATGTCGCTTGTAACTGATGAGCCTTTGGGCGCCTTAACTTCAAAACCGTCAGGAAGAGCGCCTGTATATTCGTTCAAGCAGTAGTCGTTGAAAAGATAATTTACATAAAGCTTTGAAAAGCACATTCCGGCTGCGCCCTTGTCTTTTTCGCCGTAACCGATCTTCACGCAGGTAAGAGCGAAAGCAGGACGGTCAAATGGAAATTCGCCCTTGTCTCGTGCGTCAAGGGTTACGTATGCTTTGCAGGCGCACATATCCATGCAGATTTTCAAGTAGTGCATGGCGTAAGGAAGGTCGCCGACCTCGTTTTCCCCGATGTACAGCTTTTCTCCCTTGGTGTAAAGCTTAAGAAAAGCTTTTTCGCGTGAGCCGAAAGCAAAATACAGCCCGTCTCCGCTTATGTTTTCAAATTTAACCTCGAATGTGAGCTTTCCGCCCTCAAAAGCGTTGCAGTCTCTTTTAAGGTACACCTCTCCGTCCTTGTCGGAGTTAATAAGCCAATATTTCGGAGATGAAGCCGAGGCAGGTCCCTCTCCGTCATTTACATAATCCCAGCTTGTGCGGAGATTTCCCCACATGCCGAACGAATCGTCGTCTATCAGATATACTGCGTCTTTAATATTTGCCATATTCACCGTTCCTTTCGTATACAGCATGACGTAAAACCTTTTTTCAATACGTCAAGGATAGTTTAACAAAAATAACATATTTGTCAATAGAATACGGGAAATTTTTGCTGTATTTTCCAAATAGAGAAAAAGTCGCTTCTTCGCAAGCCGCAAATTTTTCAGTTTTACGAGTATGAAAGCCGCCTGCAAATTTCAGAACATCCCGAAACAAGCAGTTTTTTTATTTTTTTCTCCCTCTCCGCCGTTGCAGCAGCGTCTTCGTTTGTATCAGAACAGTCCGCAAGCCCAAGTGCCCCCACACATTCGCCGTTTTTGAACAGCGCTTCGGCATACCCTGACATTATCGCTCCGTCGTATTCACGCACACTTTTTGTTGTTACAATCGAGTTTTTTTCAAGGCGTGACAACTCATAGCAAAGACTTTCATATGAATTTACCTGCTCCCATTCTCCCCGAGCCGGAGGACCGTATTTTCCGTAAATCTCCTTTACCTGTTCTTCTGTCATATTCGCAAGAATTATCCTGCCGGTTGCGGTGCGGTAAATATCGTCCGGCCGGATTTCTCCGTTTCCCTGAAACACACGTTTATCTGTGTCAATGTAATCAATAATGAATTTCTTTGAGCCCTGAATTACCGCAAGTATAACGGCACATTCGCTTTTTCTGTAAAGCCAGCGCATGACAGGGCGGCACAGAGAAATAAACTCGTCGTCGTATTTGCCGTATCTCGATAAGCAGTATGCGGCAGGTCCAAGTACGTAGCCTTTTGTATGAGAAACTCTTTCCGCATAACCTTCGGAAACAAGTGTTGACAATATATGAGCACAGGTGCTTTTTGTTGTTTCCGTAAGTAAGCTTAATTCCGACAGCGTGACCGGCTTGTTCTGCCCGTCGGAAAGGGTGTTCAGTATGCGAAGAGCCTTTTTAACCGATTTGATTTCCATATTTTTTTCACACCTTTAAAAAACGCCGTGCTTATTAAAACACGGCAGATTTTTTATACGGACGTACAGTACAGCGACAGCAATTAACTTTGAAAGATAAGTCCGCGCTCTTTTCCGCTAAGTTCTAAATTTAAATTATCACCGCTCTTCTCAAGCGTTCCTTTTGTTTTTACAGAATACGAAAAACCGCCGTGCTCAAAATATACCGTATCGCCTTGTGCTTTGCAGCTTGAAAACTTTCCGAATTTCCACAAAAGCCTGCCGCCTCCGGTTATATTTATGCCTTTTTCGTCAAATACGACAGTGACTGTTTTTCCGTCCTTATCCTGTGCCGATACCTCAAGTCCCTTATCTGTACGCACTGCCTTATCGAAGCGATATTCGCCCTCAAACTCAAGTCCTGCGTCATGGCTGTCCTTCTCAAAGCTCCATACACGCTCGTCGGCAACCGGAAGATTGTCGTATACAGCGTCCCATTTGCGGCAGGGCTCGTCGGCGTAGCGTTCGGGGTATGAGTCGTCAAATTTCTGAATATCTCTGAAGTACATACTGCCGCCGTCAAAAAAGAGGTTGGCACGGTAGTTTTCACATGTATACCACACCGAGCGCAAGTCTGCCGATTCTACCGGATCGCTGTCGGCAATTATGCATGCTTCGGGCGTTTTATCGAATGTATCAGAAAACAGTTTTCCTGCCTCGCTCATCTTCATGACTTGTATCTTTCCTGCGGAGGCGTATTCGTCAACAAGCGCATACTGCATTTCAAGACCTTGCTTCATGCTCTCCCAGCCGAAGCTGTTTTCCTGACCTATCTGCGTGTATGCTATGCCGAGATTTTCGTTTTCAAAATACGTTTTAAAAAACCACCGCATGTATTTTTCGCTTTTTCCGGAGCTCCAAACAGGTTCCATAGTTGCGCAGCCTGTATATTCGATTCCTTTTGCGTAACGGTTTTCGTTATATCCTCGTATAGGATCTATTCCGAGAAGGCGAAATACCGGTGCGTTTATCTGTGTTTCTTTGTGTCCGGCAGGGCAAAGCATATTGTTTACGCTTGGGTAGTATGGCTGGTTGTACGGTCCTCCCCATAACGTATATGCGTCAACAGAGAGTTGTTCACGGCATATGCCGAAAGCCTGTATTCTGTACTTATCATGCATGTATTTTATCGAAAATGCGTCAAGAAGCCATGAAGCGGCGGTTTTTGGGTATTCTCCGAAGATCTCTCGGAATTTTTCCATAAGCTCGTCTATAAGCAGCTTTTTCTCTTCTTTGGTGTACGCAGGAAGAAAGCCCGGATCTACGTACCAGTCCCAGTCGTATCCCGGTCTGCCTCGCCACTTTATTCCCACTTTTTCGGTAAGCGGACGCACGATTTCTATCCACACACCTATCTCTCTGCGGCTGTCGGGCGCCTTTGTGAAAAGCTCTGAAAAGGCAGGATTTATGAGTGCGTCGTACTGAAGCAGAAAAGTATTGTCAAAACCGTACTTTTCGTTTAGCTCCATCTGACGTTTTACCGGCTCAAGCAGGTCAAGATTGGGATTTCTCGGTTCTACACCGCGGATAAAATTCATAATTGTTACGATATTCATTGTTTTGTCCCCTTCTCTTTCTCTTTATCTATGCTCTTTTTGTAGTTTTTTATATTATAGCATAGGTTGACGTATTTTACAATGAAACAATAAAAACATATGGTCAAATTTTTATTCAAACTTTTTATAAATCGTTTGTCTGTAAAAATAAAATTTCATATTGTGAAACTTATTGACAGATTTACACATGTAAAATATAATGAGCTCATACGTAAATATACCAAAACTCTGCACAAGGAGATGGAAAAAATGAAACTTAACCAGCCATACTACATTGAGCCTCGTTCGGGTGAAAATCATATAGACCTCTGCGGCTCATGGGAGTTTTTCGGTTCGGATACGGTGCTCGAAAATCCGGACAAATCGCTCTTTACCTATAAAACCACATTGCCGAAATCCTTGTTTCACTCGCTTCACGAGTGCGGCGTACTGCCTGATCCGTATGTCGGAACAAACAGCAAGCTGTATTCTGATGTAGACGAAAAAATATGGTATTACCGCAAAACCTTCACATTGAACCGCCCCGGCTTTGACGGCAACGCTTTCCTTTGCTTTGACGGGGTTGCGTACTACTGCCGCGTGTGGGTGAACGGAAACCTTATCGGCGACCATGAGGGCATGTTCGGCGGACCGGTTTGCGATGTTGCAAATTTCCTTGATTTCAACGGCGAAAACACGATTGTCGTCGAGGTAAAAGCGTGCAATTACGGTATCAAGGATTCCTTTGACCCCAGAAACGCCAAAGGCGAAAACAAGCAGATAGTTCCGTGGAACCTCGTAAGGGACGCTGAAACCAGCAACGGCGATTTTATCGTTATGGGCATCTGGAACAAGGTGCGCCTTGAGCTTACGGAAAAACTGCATATAAGCCGACCTTACATGTATACGGTAAAAGCCGACGAAAGAGAGGCGGAGCTGTTCTGTGAGTTTGAAATTGCTGATGGCACGTTTGATGAGCTGCGCCCGTTTTACGGGTACAACGACCATTGTTATTCATACACAAGAGCCTATGACAACGGACTTACCGGAGAAACACGCAAAGATGTTCCGGATGTGGAAATCGAGATAATCATTAACGAAAAAGATACCGGAAAACAGGCTTATTACAGCAAGCAGAAGGTTGCGCTCACCGATTTTGACAAACTCGGAATGGATCTTAATTACCGTGAGCTTCAGTACTTTTCAAAAACCATCCGCATAAGCTCGCCGAAGCTTTGGTATCCGGTAGGACTTGGAGAACCGTATTTGTATACGGCTGAGATTAAGATGTATTCAGGGGAAAAACTATGCGATGTGCAAAGCTTTGACATAGGAATACGCACTATTTCCGCCCGTCGTACAGAAGGTCCGAAATACCGTTCCCGCTGGGAGGACTTTCGTTTCAGCGTAAACGGCAAAGACTTTTTCCTTATGGGAATAAACTGGATGCCGATAGACTATCTGTATTCGGTAAAACCGGAGGAATATGAGTGGTGCATAACTCTTGCCAAGAACGCAGGCATACAGATGCTCCGAATATGGAGCGGCGGAGGCATGCCGGAAACCGATACGTTTTATTCTGTCTGTGACAGACTTGGTATTATGGTATGGCAGGATCATATGATAGCCAATATGTCGGACACTCACTCGTATCCGCAGGATATTCTCGAATCACAGGAGGCTTACAATATCTACCGCACACGCAATCATCCCAGCCTTGCCATACACTGCGGAGGAAACGAGTTCAATCCGTATTCTACGGGAAATGCCGCAAGCATGTTTGTGCTTGACCGGGTAATACGAACTCTTGATCCGAGCCGCATTTTCCATTATACCACCGCAGACAAGGGCAGCGCCCATATTTACCGTGACATGGAGCCGGTGTGGTACCGTCATATATATAAAGATTTGCCGTTTGTCGGTGAGTCCGGCATACACAGCTTCCCGTCATACAGGAGCTTAAAGAAGCTTGTACGTGAAGAAGAATGCACGGGAACACTTCCCGACCTTTCGTCAAAAGAGTTTGGTGAAAACTTTCCTGAACTGCTCAACCACTTCACGGAATATCATCCGTCAAGAGTACCGAGAATGATGTCCCGCGCGTCCCAGATTGACGACGTAAGCAAAATGTCGCTTGAGGCAATGTGCGAGGCAACGCAGGTGCAGGCATATGAGTTTTATACGCTCATGATCCAGTCAATGCGTGAAAATTACCCGTCGTGCGGCGGGATACTTCCTTGGGTGTTCAAGCGGCACTGGACTACGGTCGGCATACAGGTGGTTGACGGAATGGGACAGCCGGGATATCCGTACTATGCCGTACAGAATGCGTACCGTTCGCTCGGAGTGTGCCTGTGTCTTGATTGGTCGGTAATTGCGCCGTGTGAAGAGATTCCGCTCAAGGTAAAGCTTTTTAACAGGGAAGAGGTAAATCTCGACACGGCAAGCGTAGTTGTCACTGTTTTTGCTCCGGATATGACGGTGGCGGCTGAATTTGAGCACACTGTTTCCGGGTGCGAATCGGAGTTTGTTTTTGACAGCTTTAAAACGCCGCAGGCTTTCACGGATAAGTGCTTCCTTATATCTGCCCGTGTTGTTTCAGAGGCGAATATCATATCAAGAACCGTATATTTTGTGAAATGCACTTCCGCTCTTGCGGACGGGGCGCTTTACGAAAAATATCGCAGCGCTCCGGCTGAAAATCTGTATTTTTCAAACGGTCCGTGGCTGAAACCGGCTATATGCGGCGCAAAGCATACCGGCGTTGACGCTGTCGTTATAGGAGAAGGAAAAATCGGCTCATACAGATATTTTGACGTCCGTCTTCATAACACCGGAGATATTGCGGCATATCCGGTAACACTTGAACCTTCGGATACAGCTTGCCGTTTCTTCACAAGCGATAATTTCTTCATGCTTTACCCGGACGAAGTGAAAAATGTAAGAATTACCTGCGACGGCTTGGAAAATAACAGCACTGATATATTGGTTAAAGGGTGGAACTTTGACCAGAGCACGGCAAAATGTTGAGAGTGTCCTTGATTTAAATTCCGTAGATTTAAAAAACTGAAAAAAGTGTATAACTGCGGATGAAGAGTCTGTGGTTTTTAAGGGAAAACCCCATGCGTGGGTTTTCCCTCTTTTTAAGCCGTGAAGCGGCTTAAAAATTCACCCTCTCCTGCGCTTTTTGAACGAAAAGAGATTTCGCACTCTGCGGAGTGCGACGAGGGTTACGCACCCTCGACTGCGCCCGCTTTTCTTGAAAGAAAAGCGGGGAAAAAGAACTTGATTTTTGTGGTTTATCGATACGCTCAACTGCGGCGAAGCTTTTAAAACACTGCTTTGCCGCCGCTTTTTTGTACAAAAATGCGCATTTTTCCCAAAAGCCAAAAATCTTTACAATAATTTTGTTGATTTTAATCTATATATAGTGTACAATATCACGTAACATATCAATATATAGTGTAACAAATGAATGTCTTAAACACAGTTAGGAGAAAATATGCTTGACGAATTTGATTATAAAGAACCGTGCTGTCCGTTTGATACGGATTTTTACAGAGAAAAAACAACAGCAGTGCCGGAGCATGGCAAAAGGATAAATACCGGAGAAATGGTTGCCCGGATAGACAGGCTGAATTCACGGGGCGATAAGCAAGCCGTAGGAAGAGTTCTTTGCGAGTACGCAGAAAACGCAAGACAGCTCGGCGATATATACGGCGAGCTTACCGTGGTAAACGAGATGATGGGACATTACCGCATGACTTCTCAGAGAGAAAAGGCGCTTGAATCTGTGGAGCGTTGCTTTGAGCTTTTAAAACTTACAGGAACCTCAGGCTCTGTAAGTGCCGGAACAATTCTTTTAAACGCCGCAACTGTAATGAGTGCGTTCGGAAAAATCGCCGAGGCGATAAGATGTTATACAGACGCATGCCGCTGTTATGCGGCGCATCTGCCGCCGGAGGACATGAGATACGCAGGACTTTATAACAACATGGCGGCGGCATATGCCGACACCGGGGAAGTAACGCACGCAAAAGCGTATTATCTGAAAGCGCTTGAAATCCTCGGCGCGCATAAGGATATTTATTCCTGCCGGCTTGATATGGCGGTGACTTACTTAAACCTTGCTCTTCTTTGCTCGGGAACGGAACCTGAAAGCGAAAGTGCAGGAGAGTACGCTGAAAAAGCCACGGAAATGCTTGATGACTGTTATTCTGAAGCCGATGGTTATTATGCCCATACCATAGAGAAGTGCGCAGGAGGATTTGACGCTCTCGGATATTTTGTATACGCCGAAACACTTAGGGAAAGGTTGCAGGACTGGTATCGTGAAAGGAATTGAACTTAGCCGTGCGTTTTTTGAGCAGTACGGAAGAAAAATGATAGAAAACGAGTTTTCAGAATACGCCGACAGAATAGCGGCAGGTCTTGTCGGTCAAGGCTCGGAGCGCTACGGCTTTGACGATGAAATCTCACGTGACCACGATAACTGCGCAGGGTTTTGTCTTTGGATAAGCAAGGAGGACGACGAAAAATTCGGTTTTGAGCTTGCAAGGGCGTATAGGCATCTTGCAAGCGAATATATGGGGGTAAGCACCAAAGAAAACATGCGGTGCTCTCTTTCAAAATACGGGGTTATAACCTATGATGATTTTTTTGTGCCGCTTGTAGGCGAGAATTACAAAAATCTCTCTCCGCTTGATTTTTTGTATACTCCGTCAAACTATCTTGCCGACGCCTCAAACGGAGAAGTGTTTTTTGACGGAAACGGTGAATTTTCCCGAATAAGGGAACAGATAAAAAACGGTATGCCGGAGGACATAAGGCTTAAAAAGTTAGCGGCCGCTCTTGCCGGAATGGCTCAGTCCGGACAATATAACTATGCCCGCATACTTTCACATGGAGAGAATGCCGCGGCGGTGCTTGCTCTTTGTGAGTTCGTGAAATACACTTGTTTTGCGGTATTTTTAATAAATCGACAACATGCTCCGTACTATAAATGGACTTTAAGAGCGCTTACACAACTTAATATTCTCGGAAACCTTGCGCCAAGTCTTGAATATCTTCTTTTGTCTGAAAACGAATCTGACTCGTCGCATAAGCTTAAATCTGATATTATAGAAGACATTTGCGCTTTTGTCGCCGATGAACTTAAAAAGCAGGCGCTCTCTGACAGCTCAAGCGACTTTATGGAAGAGCACGCAAGAAGCGTGATGAACAGAATTCATTCGGCGGATATACGAAACCTGCACATTATGACAGGAGCCCTTTAGCAAGAAATTTATCAATTTTCCTGACTTTTGTCTGTTTTTCATAGTTAATTGCTTAAACGCGAAGATTACAAACTTACGGCAGTCGCAGACTGCCGTCAGCCCGCTGACAAACCCCGTCAGCGGGCATTTAATTTTGCAAAAAGAGAGGAAATATGATATAATATAAGCATAAAAGTCAAGGAGAGACGAAGATGCTAGTAACAGGACAGAACAGACAAAGAAAAATGGAATATGTATTGATAGATGACTTAATGCCGCAAGACCATTTGCTCAGAAAAATAGATAAATACATAGATTTTTCGTTTATCAATGAAATTTGCCGTCCGTATTACTGCAAAGATAACGGCAGACCGGCAGTAGAACCTGAAATCATGTTTAAAATGTTGTTCTTGGGCTATCTTT
>QAKH01000086.1 GCA_003343885.1 Clostridiales bacterium
CCCTATACGCCCAGGCACAACGGAAAGGTGGAACGTAGTCATAGAGAGGACCAAAAGCGCTTCTACGACACACATCGTTTCTATTCCCTCGCCGACTTTGGTGGGCAGCTAGCTGCCCACCAAAGTCGCAGCAACTCCCGCCCCATGCGTCCTCTTCACTGGGCTGCTCCCAGAGATGTCCTCTCTTCCTTTACTGTCCAATATGTTTGACAAACCTACAGGGGTATTGGCGGGTTTTTCAAAAAAAGGCTGGACAAATGCGCGCAGCTTTGCTATAATGGTCAATGCTGATGCGCCAATATAGCTCAGTTGGTAGAGCAGCTGATTCGTAATCAGCAGGTCAAGGGTTCGAGTCCCTTTATTGGCTCCAGCTTTTTTCTATCGAGGTGTAGCGCAGTTTGGTAGCGCGTTTGGTTCGGGACCAAAAGGTCGCAGGTTCAAATCCTGTCACCTCGACCAGATTTTAAGGCAGATTCAAAAGAATCTGCCTTTTCTTTTTGTCTAAACACCACAGAAAACGGCACAGAGCGCGCTACCCTGACCCGACTTGGGGGAAGAATTGGGGGAAACAGGGGGACGCATGGGTGTAATTTAGGGACAGACGTGTGCGGCGTCTGCCCCTTTTTTGTTTATTACTCTGTTTTGTCTTCGGCCAGATCATCCCCAGCACGATCAAGCAGACCTTGAACGGCGCGGGCTGCATCTTCATCGCGGCGGCGCAGAGCATGGGCGTACACTTTCAGCGTGGTGCTGGCGTCAGAGTGGCCCAGGCGCGTGGCCACGGCCACGACGTCGATGCTGTTGGCCAGCAGGATGGTGGCGTGGGTGTGCCGTAGATCATGAAAGCGGACACCCTCAAATCCGTTGGCATCGGCAAAGCGCCGGAACCATTTGGATGGCGTGTCATGGTGAAGCCTCGCACCGTTCCAGCCGTGAACGATCCACCCTTCCCCTTTCCAGAGATCACCGGCCCATGTCTGTACCTCTTTTTGATATTCCCGTGTTTCATGAAGCACGGCCATCATGCCGGGCGGCAGCGAGATTAGCCGTTCCCCCGCTTCTGTTTTAGTCCCACCAGCATAGCTGCCGGTCTGTGGCGTGTAGATCAGCGCGCGGGATATGTCAATGGTGTTGTTCTTCCAGTCCACGTCGGATAGCCGCAGCTCGCCCACCTCGCCCAGGCGCAGGCCGCAGAGCAGAGCCAGCAGCAACGCCGCCCGGTAGCACATGTTTTCCTCATGGCGCAGACAGCGCAGCAGCTCTACAGCGCGTTCCTCTGATAGATAGTGTGCTTTTGCCTTCTTGGCCTTCGGCCTGTCCACCTTGTCCATGGGATTATGGGCCAAAATATCCCACTGCACCGCTTTGTCGAGCATGGCGTCCAGCGTGTCATAGTAGTGCTGCACAGTCCGGGCTGAAAGTGGCTTTGCCTGCTTTTCCGGGCTGGCCATCTTCGCCATGTCGCTGGGGCGGCGCGGCGTTTTGAGCTGTTCATCCGGCAGGCGCGTGAGCTTGCGCCCGCTGGCGCGTACATCATTGATCCACTTGGTGAGTATCAGAGGGGTTAGCTTCTTGAGCTGGATGTCCCCAATCAGTGGCAATATACGTGATTCAAGGAAGAATTGATAATCCTTGCAGGTGGTGGGCTTGCAGTTTGGCCGGACGTGCTGCTCCATCCACATGGCCGCGAAGCTACGGACGGTATGCGGGCTTTGGCTGGGTTTTATGCGTCCTGCATTCGCATCAGCGGTGAGCTGCGCAAGGGCTTTCTCTGCTTCTTTACGCTGGCGGGCTTCCGTCATGCCTGGCGGCATTTTGATTGTTTCGCGTATCCACTGCCATCCGGTATCCGTTCGCACCTGCACACCGACACGCCACGAATTGCGCCCGCGCTTTTCAATCGTTCCCATGTTTCAGCGCCTCCAAAGTAAATCTAGTGGGGGTATGTTGTTTTTTTACTGTAAAAGTGTAATTCGCCCCAAGATGCACGAAAAACCCTTGCAAAAACAAGGGTTTTTCACATTACACCGGCCCTGTGAGCTGGCCGCATTTCCTGTAAGAATGCTCACCAATAAAGTGTAAGCATGGGGAAAACAGCCCCGTGCTGTCACTTTTCAAAGCGCACAGCCATGCTGACACCATAGTTTAGGCCGTCCTCGCCGCCGACCACCTGAAAGCCGGAGATTGTAGCACCCGGCTTTTTTATGGCTGCCAGCACTTCGGGCACCATGTCTTTGGGCACAAATCCAATCTGACAGCCATTTACACGGCATTCGATTGCATCCTCTCCCCTGAACTTGATGGGCTTGAGATCGACATCGAGCGAGCCGCTGTTCTCAAAAGGCGGCTGTGCTTTATCAATCCGGCGTATTAAGTCCTGGCGGCTTACGCCCTCATCATTCGGATATGTAACGCCGCTCAAATTGAAGTTGACAAAGGAATAAACCGGGGCGTGCGGCTGTTCCTTTGGGGCCTGTTTCTTCCCCTTCCACATCAGCACGGCCAGGACAATGCAGACCAAGGCGAGGCACCACGCAAGTGCTGCGTTCTGTGTAGCATTGACAGCTAACCAGATGCTTACACAGGCCAGCGCCACCAGAATTAGTGCGATGACTTTCTTTTTCATTTCTGCACCTCCGTTGCTTTTCCTTCCAGAAATACAGCGGGCATCTTCGTTACTTCGAGTGCTGCTACCGTGGCCGCATTGGCCTTGTCAATCAGAGCTGGGATATCTCCATCAATGGCAGCATTAAGTGTGTATCGCAGCCCTTCCCCAAATCCACGCAGTGCCCGCATGGGGATGTCCCCACACGGCGCGCCTCGCCGATAGTAACGTATTGCTTCTTTCATTAGTGCTGCAAGTTCGGATGAAGTAGGAGCACTTTCCCCTGCTGCTTCCATAAGCTGGGCAATGTAGATACCTAATTCTCCACTTGCAGGCTTTGTTTCGTTAGATAGGCCAAGCAGATAATCAGAGGATACACCATAAAAAGTTGAGAGTGCGACCAATGTTTCGAGTTTAGGGCTGACACCATTTTCATAGCTACTGTATGTGGCAGTAGGCATCCCTAGACGTTGAGCCGCTTCTGCTTGGTTGATGTCCATTCTAGTACGCAAGTAACGTAATCTATCTCCTACTGGTAACACTTTATCATTCCTTTCTTTATTTGTTTTATCTTAACATGATGTTAATTATCTTTGTTTATTATTCCTCTTTTCTCGTATTCTTGTTATTTTCTATTGACATTACAATATTTTCATTGTATCATACCAATACGCTAAGATTATCAAATCTTCAAGCGAATCGAAAGGGATTGAAAGGCATTGCTCTTTCATCAAATCAGCCAATAATGGCAGAAAGCGAGGGGCAAACATGGGTCACATCCCCGACAGGATTGCAAGGGTGCAAAACATCACCTACACCGACGAATGGAACCGCCCCGCCATCCTTTCCAGCGACGAGCTGGCGTTTTTCGCCGAAACCGTCAGCAAAGTGCTGGCCGCCACCGGCATCAGCATCGACGTGTGGACGCGCGATCACGAGGAAATACCCGGCCACGTTGACGCGCTGGGCATCCACTACCGCAACGCCGCAGGCGATGAGTTTATTACCATCGACAATTATTTCATTCATGAGCGGTATGGGGCCGAGGTGCTGGGCGGCATCAGCATAGAGGCGCATACCTTGGCCGAGGTGATATGCCACGAGCTGGCACACATCCGCTATCAGCGTCACACCAGACACCACGCCGCCCTGACTGCTCATTATGTTGCAATGCTTGCATGAAAAAGGAGGCTACACTATGACCCGCCAGCTGCTCAACGTGTATTTTTACGCCCTCTACGACGAAGGCGACCACGAGGCCCACAGCGGCCTGACCGCTGACATCTGCTCCGACGCTGTGCGCAGCAACATCAATGGCAACTACATCGCCCCGCGCTATGTAACCATCCACCGCGTGCCTGGCCTTGTGGGTGTGGTGCGCGATGACGGCTGCACGGTGCAGATCATGCCGCGCCATGAAGCCCAGCAGAGACGCATCAGCTGCGACAACTGCCGTAAGTATGGCGACTGCCTGCGCAACTTGGACGGCAAGTCGACTTGTTGTGAGGATTGGGAGGGACGCGAATGAAATCCGATAACATTTACTACCGTGCCCGGATGCAGGCGGCGCAGCGTGATCCGCTTTACGCCAGCCGGGAGAGAACTGCCTGCGAAATCTTTGTAAGCGCGGAGGCGTTGGGAGACTATGAAACAGGCCGAACCATTCCCCCGTGCGACGTGGTACAGAAGATGGTGGAGGCATACGGCGACCCTGACTTAAAGGGGGCGCACATCCGCGCCTGCTGCCCGCTGCTGCCGGACTTCGGAAGCGCAGAGAGCAGCGAGCTGGCCCGTGCAGCACTTGGGTGGGCCGTGGCCTTCGAGAGCGCCCAGCAAATCGCCCTGCGGTTTGCTGCTGTTGCCCGCGACGGACGCATCAGCGGCGACGAGCTGCCTGCCGCCGAAGCCATCCGCAACAAGGCCGTGGAGCTGCGCCGCGTGATGGAAGAAACCATAACAGCCATCGACAAAGCGGTGGCTGAAATCTAAAAAGGAGGGCTGGCCTTGAAATTTGCGACCATTCGGGAAGCAGCCGAATCGTTAAATATCAGCGAAGCAAGGCTACGCCGGGCCGTGAAAAGCGGCGAAATCCCATACATGATGCTGGGGACGCGCACAGTAGTGGACATCGACACCGTGGCAACGCTTCTGGCAAGGCCGGAAGGCGTGAACATCACGACCGTGAGCAACGAAACCGGGCTAAGCGTTTCGGCTATCCGAAGGGCCGTTCGGGAGGGATGGATTCCCTGCGACAAAACCGGGAAGGCATTTCTATTCAACATGGAAGAAGTGCGCGCAGCCATCGAAGCGCGCATGAAGTCACAAACAAAGCCAAGATAAAGGAGGCGGGCGCATGGATATCCGCGATTTCCTGTCCCGTCTTCATGTTGAGGCGGGGCCGAACGGCAGCGGTGAGTATATGTGCCGGTGCCCGGCACATGACGACAAAACCGCCAGCCTTTGCGTGCGGGACGGTGAAAAAGGCATTGTACTGAAATGCCAGGCGGGCTGTGACACAGAGGCCGTGGTCACGGCCATGGGGCTTAAAATGCGCGACCTTTTCCGCGAGGCCAGCGCATCGGTGGGAAAAGTGCCGCAGCCTGCGTCCGATCCGCCCGCCAAGAAAGGCGGAGGCAAGAAGCCTCGCGGCAAATTCGTCTGCGCATACAGCTACACAGATGAAAGCGGCAAGGTGCTGTTTGAAGCCTGCCGCTATCAGCGCGAGGACGGCAGCAAAACGTTCAGCCTGCGCCAGCCAGACCCCAGCAGGCCAGACGGCTACAAATACACGAAGGAAGGCGCGCGGCTTGTGCTGTACAAGCTGCCGCAGGTGCTGGCAGCGATCAAGGCAGGAAAACCGGTCTTTGTTGTCGAGGGCGAAAAAGACTGCGACAACATGGAGCTGATGGGCTACACGGCCACGACCAACCCCATGGGCGCAGGTAAGTGGCTGGCTGGCGATTATAGCACAAGCCTGACCGGCGCAGACCTGTACATCATCCCCGACAATGACGATGTGGGCCGCAACCATGCCAAGCAGGTGGCGCAGAGTACCTACAAGCTGGCCAAGAGCGTGCGCATGGTGGAGCTTGCGAAGGTATGCAGCGAGCTGCCGCCTAAGGGCGACGTCACTGACATGTACAAGCTGCTGGGCCGCAAAGCTGGCGATGCTGCTCTCAAGCGAGCTATGGAAGATGCCGAACCCTTCACCGGGGACGCCCTGGCGCAGCGCGATGCTGCCGCAGAGTATTACAACCGCGTGTACGGCTACTGCGTGGACAACGGGCGCATCTGCCAGGAGACGCAAGACGGCCCCAAGCCTCTGGCCAACTTTGTGGTGCTTCCCCGTGCGGTGGTAACGCGCGACGACGGCGTGAACATATCACAGGAAACCATCCTTGACGGCTGGACGATGGACGGCGCTCCCCTGCCCCGCGTGAACGTCAAAACAGATCAGTTTGACAGCATGGGATGGGTCACTAAAAACTGGGACTTTCGCGCCAACATTGCGCCCGGTAACACTGTGAAGGACCGGCTGCGCTACGCGATCAGCGAGGTGGGCCGGGAAACCTGCGAGCGCATCACGCAATACACGCATACTGGCTGGCGCAAGATCGGCGGAAAGTGGGCCTATCTGTACGAGGGCGGGGCTGTGGGCGCGGAGGGCGTGACGGTATCGCTGGGCAGCGGACTTGACATGTACCGGCTTGATGGAAATGGTGACGAACGCTTCAAATCCATCAGTTTTCTGGATGGCGCTATGATGACGCTGGATATGAGCAGCGTTATCGCAGAACATGTATGTATTCCGTTACTTGGCACAATCTTTCTTGCGCCCTTACGTGAGTTTTTGAGCGAAACGGGCATCGCCCCGGCCTATGCCCTATTCCTGCTGGGTGGAACGGGCAGCCGAAAGAGCACGGCGGCAGCGCTTGCGCTTTCACACTTTGGTAACTTCACAGGCAAAAGCCTGCCCGCTTCCTTCAACGATACAGCGAACTTCATCCGAAAGAAGGCATTTCTTTTGAAAGACGCGCCCATCGTGGTAGACGACTACCACCCCGTGACCAGCTTGCAGGAGCGCAAGAAGATGGAGGCCACCGCGCAGAGCCTTGCCCGTGCCTTTGGCGACGGCGCAGAACGAGGGCGAATGAAAAGCGATTTGACTTTGCAGGAGAGCATGCCGCCGCGTGGTGTGGCGATCATCAGCGGGGAAGATACGCCAGGTGTCGGTGAAAGCGGTATGGCGCGCTTCTATGTGGTAAACGTGAGCCGCGACGACGTGCCAGCCACGGAAACACTGACTTCGATGCAAGAAGTAGCCCGCATAGGATACCTGCAAAAAAGCATGAGGGGCTATATCATGTGGCTGCTGAAACAGATAGATGAAATGCCCAGCCTGCTACACGAAGATTTTTTAAGAAACCGCGCTATCGCCATTGAGAAAACAAAGGGCCAACACGGACGCACAGCGGAAGCTATCGCCCACATGATGCTGGGATATGACAGCATGCTTCGCTATCTTCGGGATGTAGGGGCGATCACGACCGACGATTGCATCAGAATGAGCGCCCACGCCTGGCAGGTCGTTACCGACAATAGCCGCAGGCAGTCGGAGGATATGAAAGAAGATCGGCCCAGCAAAATCTTTCTTGCCAATATCGGAGAGCTGCTGGTAAGCAAGGGCGCAGCGGTGCGCGATCTGACGTTAGCGCCGGGAGAGGGCGGCAGCGCCACACCCAAAGACATGATTGGATATATGGACGCTGATTTTTACTATTTAATGCCGCAGGTAGCCTACAGAGCGGTGGCCAAACTGTGCAACGATCAGGGGCAGGCTTTTCCGCTGACGTTGAAAATGCTTTATAAGCAAATGAGGGAGGATGGCGTGCTGACGCCGGAAACCACAACCACCAGCAGCGCCACCCGGCCAAAATGCATAGACGGGAAAAGTCAACGGCTGCTATGGATTCCGCGCCGCCTGATTGATGGCCCAAAAGTAGCGCAGGAACAGCTGCGCATGGACTACTCGCCAGCAGACGACTTTGTGCACGTTGACGATGCAGATTTACCAGACGAGTTTATATAAAGCGCCTGCGCGGGCGCTTTTGAAGGGAGGTAAGACCATGAAGCGATTTGCTAACGACATGAGGGTATGCAACGACTGCGGCAGGCCGTTGGAGATCGGAGAAACATGCAACTGCCGTCAGCCTGTGCGTAGCGGTACACGGGATGGCCTGCGGGCCGTCTGCCCGCACTTCATGCATCGCAGCAGCTACCGAGGCCGCAGCTATATCGTGTGTAGCGGTGCGAAACACGAATACCCAGGCAGCGATCCCCGGAATGAGCATTACAGGCGCTACTGCTGCGGCCTGTTTAAGCTGTGCAAACATTACACTACGATGAAGGGAGAGACGGATACATGCAAAGCACAGAAATGAAAGTAACCTACATCACCCCTGATATGCGCCAGCTCTTTGTGCAGAAGCTGCCGGACGGCGGGTATGGCGTATTGAGCCAGAGAGACAAGCATCCGCCGCGCAAGCTGCTGGCCACCGGCATACGGCCCGAGGGTTATCCGCTGTTTGAGGATGCGCAGAAAGCGCTCGGCCTCTATGTGTCCAACAAGCGTTCCAACTCTCCCGGGACCTGGGAGGTGTTCGTGAACGGCAAGCAGACGAGCTGGGACGATTACAGCGCCATGTGCCGCAAAGAGCTGCCCGCGCCGTCTCCGGCCGCCCCCGCTGCAATCGTGCAGCTGTCCAACATCGAGTACAGGATCGCCGTCCACCTGCAAGGCGCCTATGAAAACATCCTGGAGGTGGGCCGCTGCCTGAATGAGGCAAAGGACGGAGAGCTCATCCAGCATGGTCAATGGGAAGCATGGGTCAGGAAAAACACCGGGATGAGCGAGCGCAGCGCACAAAAGCTCATGCGGGCCGCGCGATGCGTACACTCCGGAAGCATGATGGAGCGCCTGCCCATCAGCAAGATTCAGGCCATTCTTTCCCTACCCGAGGCGGACCGTGAACCCATGGCAGAGCGGGCCGCACGCGAGGACATGTCCCTTCGGGAGCTGCAAGAGGCCGTAAAGCGTGAAAAGCAGCGTGCGGATCAGCTGGCCGCCGAAAAGGCCAACAGCATCGCCCGTGCAGCAGCAGCCGAGCGCGAATTGAGCAATCTGAAAGCAGACATTCCCAAGCTGGCGGAAAACCTTGCAGCGGAATACGCCGAAAAGGCTACCGAGGAAATAGACGCCTTACGCGAGCAGCTGGAACAGTCCCGCGCCCAGGCAGCCGCGCCCGCCGCCGGCATCAGCCCGGAGGCGCAGGCCGAGATTGACCGTCTGACCCATGAGCTGGCCGAGGCAGAGGACTATGCGGCGCATCAGGCGGAGCTGCGCCAGAAGGCCCAGCAGGAACTGCTCAACCAACGGGCGCAGGCCGCGCGCGGGGAGAGCATGCAGCTTGCGGCCTTTGGCATTGCAGAGCTTGCGGCAGCCGTTCAGGCGTTTATTGGCAGCGCAGGCGTGCTCCCCCACCTCGGCACCGGCGTCGCGCAGATCGGCGAGAGCGAGCGCGCACAGATGCGGCAATACGTCGATATGGTGGATGATTGGGTGGCGGGCGCGCGCCGCACGCTGGGCACAGTCATCATCAGCGAGGAGGCGTAACCATGGAAGGCAATGAGCTGATGCGGGCTGTACAAACAGAACACAGTCCCGCCCTGCCTGACGAGGTGCAGGCAACCCTCGCGCAGATGGGCGACATCATGCGCAGCATGGCCAACATGCTGCGCGCCACCAATGAGCGCATGGCCTCTCTGGAACGCGAAGTAAAGCTGCTGACCAAGGTGACGCCTGCGCAGGCCAACGCCATCAACAACGCCATCCGGCAACGCGCCGCCGAGCTGTGCGAAACCTACCGGGCACAGGGATGCGAAAAGGCAGCGGCCAACGCGATCCGGCGCGCGGTGCGCCTGACCACCGGCACCAACAGTGTGCGCGAACTCCCCCGCTGTGAGTACAGCGTTGCTATGGATCAGGTGCAAATGTGGGATGACTACAAGACTATGCGTGCTATCAAAGCTAAGGGGCTACGGTAAATGGAACCAATGAATACATTTTAGGGAGGGCTGATACCTTATGAACAAAAACATCATCATCGGCAATCTTACCCGCGATCCGGAGCTGCGCACGACGCAGGACGGCACGCCTGTCTGTAATTTTACCGTAGCTGTAAACCGGCGCACCCGTGCAAGCGGACAGCCGGAGGCCGACTATTTCCGCGTGACAGCGTGGCGCACGCTGGGTGAAAACTGTGCCAAGTATTTGGCAAAGGGGCGCAAGGTATGCGTAACCGGCCCCGTGGCTGCGCGTGCCTACACGGGCAGCGACGGCATCGTGCGGGCCACATTGGAGCTGACCGCCGACGAAGTGGAGTTTTTAAGCGCGCGCACCGGACAGGACACTGGTGGCACCTCTCCGGCGGGCGATGACCTGCCGGAAGAATTTAGGTAAAAGCGTCAGCGCAAGCGCTTTTGCAGGGAGGACACAGGATGAACGCATTGACCATCTTAGCCAGGTGCCGCAGCGCCGAAACAGACAAAAGGCGCATCCGGCAGCAGATCGAGCGGCGGCGCGAGGCTATAACCTGCATCTCGCCCCGCATGGATGCCAACGGCGGCGGTCGAAGCACCGCAGAGCAGGACAAGATCGGCGCTTTCGTGGCCGCTGTGACCGAACTGGAACAGCGCCTAAAGCTGCGCGAGCAGGCCCAAAGCGTGGAGATAGCGGCAGCTTGTGTCCTGCTGGATGTACTGCCGGAAAACGAAAGCGCAGTGCTGCATCAATACTATGTGAAAGGTGGCAAAGTACCAGCCATCGCCAAGCGCCTGGGGTACTCCGAAAGCTATACCCGAAAGATCAAAGCAGAGGGTGAGCGAACGCTGTGCAACCTGCCGGAAAGTAGTGTTGCTGCCGCCCTGCCCGCATGGTACAAGGAGCGGCAATGATAGGGGTAGGATAGGGATATGATAGGGGTAGTAGCGCAAATGATAGGGGTAGGAGCGCAGAGGATAGTATCAGAAGCGCAAAAAGTATGATATCATTCATGCTGTCAAGTAAGGGACGGACGCAAAAGCGGGCCGTCCCTTTGTTATACCCCGAAAAGCGCCCGCGCAGGCGCTTTTGAATGGAGGCACAGCCGTGGTCCGTTTCAAGGAAAGCAAGCCCTTTTACCATAGTAGCGAATGGAAAAGGGTGCGCGCTGCCGCCTTAGAGCGCGACGCGGGCATGTGTTGCGACTGTATGGATAGATTCCGCGCTGGATATGGGAATAAGCCTAACCGGGCCACAATCGTGCACCATTTACAGTCCATTGAGGAACGGCCAGACCTTGCACTTTCTTTGGAAAATCTTCGCAGCCTATGTGAAGACTGCCATAATAAAAGGCACCCGGAAAAGGGCAGGCGGCAGGCTAAACCAAGGCATACAAAAATGCGCATCATTAAAGTCTGAAAGGATGGAAATACATGAATGAAGCCTTGAAAGCGATGCACATGCAGACCATCACGGAAGAAAACGCCGTGAAGATTTACGACGCCCTTTGTGAAGCCTGCGAAATGCGCGAGGGCGGCATGACCGACCCCGATCAGATGTTGGTGGCTGATATCGCCCGCGCCGAACAGATCAAGCAAGCCCTTATTGCCGACGTCAACGAACGCGGCATCGGCAGCGAGCGCAGCAATGGCCGCCAGAAATACTGGCAGGAGAACAAGAGCGTGGCGCAGGTGCGGGCCTACGCCGAGCAGCAGCGAAAGCACCTCTCCGAATTGCGTTTGACGCCGAACAGCAGAAAGGCCGCACCCGTCATGGTTGACGATGAGTTTGCCACCTTCTAAATCTCCCACCCCTTCCCCCGTATCCAGATGCTACGAATACGCCCACGACGTTGACGCCGGGCGCACAGTAGCGTGTAAAAAGGTGAAGCTGGCCTGCCGCCGCTTCCTGCGCGATTTAGAGAGAGCAAAAGACCCCGCATATCCTTGGCGCTTCGATGAACAAAAGGCCGCCCGGCCCGTGGACTTCATCGAGCGTTTTCTGACGCCCACCAAGGGCGATTATGATAAAATGACGCTCATGCCGTGGCAATGCTTTGTCGAGTGCAACTTGTACGGATGGGTGAGCAAAGAAACCGGCCTGCGCCGCTTTCGTGAGGGCCTGATTGTAGTGGGCACCGGCAACGGAAAGAGTACCATGCTGGCAGGCAATGCCACCTACGGTGCCTGCAAAGACGGCGAACGCGGTGCGGACATCTACCTGCTGGCAAACAGCAAAGAACAGGCGGGCATCGTATTCAATGAGTGCTACAGCCAGATCAAAGCCAGCCGATTCCTTGCACCGCGTTTTCGCACGCTGCGCGATGGCGTTTATTATGACGCCATGAGCGCGAGCATCAAGCACAGGTCGAGTGATAGCCACAGACTGGACGGTCTGAACCCACACATGGCGATTTTTGACGAAATCCACGAATACCGGGATTTTAAGCTCATCAACATCATCAAGCGCAAAATCGTCAAGCGCACGCAGCCCCTCGTGATCTATATCACGACCATGGGCAACGTCATTGACGGCCCGCTGGCCTATTTCTACGACCTTTTCACCGACGCCATGAGCGGCAAACTAGCCGATGAAGTAGCCGACCGCATGTTTGCGTTTATTGCAGAGCTAGATGAACATGATGACCCCGAAGACGATAGCACATGGATTAAGGCCAATCCGTCGCTGGGTGTTCTGCTGAAAATTGAAGACCTGCGCGAAACATGGGAGAGAGACAAGCACATACCTGCGCAGCGTGCCGACTTCATTTGCAAGCAGCTAAATGTTACGGTGAACACCGACGATATGGCATTTGTGCAGCCGGAGGTGCTGGGCCGCAATGATGATACCATGGAAGAAGAAGCCCTGCTGGGTCGCCGCTGCTACGGCGGCTTTGACCTGTCCAGCCGCGAGGATTTCACTGCGGCGGCGCTGGAATTTCCGCTTGACGACGGGCGTGTGTTCGTCCTTCTGCACAGCTGGGTGCCGCGCCGGAAGGTGGAGCTTGACCAAGAGAAGATTGACTACTATGGCCTGGCTATGAAAGGCTATTTGACCATAGTGGACGGTGAATATATCCAGCAGGAGGACGTCTACAGCTGGTTCTGCGAACAGGCCAAAAAATATGAGATTGTGACCATCGGCTACGACCCGGCCAACGCCACCCGCCTGCGCCAGATGCTTGAAAACAAGGGCTTTGCCTGCCAGATCGTAAGGCAAGGCCCTTTGACGCTCAATGACCCAATGAAGGACATCAAAGAGCTGCTGCTAGGCGGGCGCGTGGTGAGCAACAGCGACCCGATGCTAAGATGGTACACAGACAACGTGCGTATCAGCGGCGAACGCAGACACGCCGATAAGCAGAACTGGATGCCCAGCAAGCGCAATAAATTCCGCAAGATTGACGGCTTCATGGCCTGGCTGGACGCCCATGCCATCAACATGGAGAAAAACCCGGCTGGCGAGATTCGCCGCGCGCCCGCAGTACGCGTTGTCAGCCTTAGCAGCCGAAGGCGTTGATACTGGAAGGAGGATTCGTCCTATGTGGCCATTCAAAAAGAAGCCCAGGAATCAGGTGAGGGCGCGAGACAAGCCCGATAAACCGAGGGCAAGCGGACGCTGGCTTTCTGTCCACCGTGTGCGGGCCGACAACACGATGCGCGGAAATGAAGCCATCTATGCTGCTGTCAGCCGCATTGCCAACACGGTAGCCAGCATGCCGCTGCACCTGTATAAAGGCTATGAACGGCAGATCGGCCACCCGCTTGAACGGCTGGTGGCTTTCGCTCCCAATGATAACTTTACGCCGTTCGGATTTTTGCAGACGATGGAGGCTTTCCGCAATACCGAGGGTAATGCCTACGCCCTGATCGTGCCGGACCGGCTGGGTGCGGTTAAGCGACTGGACATCCTCGACCCGTCGCGCGTTAGGCCACAGCGGCATCCGGAAACCCGCGAAGTCTGGTATGTGGTGCAGCTGGATGATGGCAAGCCATATCCCGTACCCGGCTGCCAGATCATCAATGTGCGGCACATGAGCGCCAACGGAGAGCTTGGCATCCGCCCCATTGACGTGCTGGCGGGCACGCTGGACTATGACAAGCAGGTGAAAGAGTTTAGTCTAACGCAGCTGGAAGGCGTGAATCAGGGCGTTTTTCTTACGGTGCCCAATACCGGCCTTGACGACGCCGCCAAGGCTGAAGTCATTGACGACTTTCTGGACGCCTACGAGCGCAGCGGCCAGCGCATAGTCATTCTCGAAGGCGGGCTGACGGCCACGCCATTCAGTCAAAGCCCCATCAGCGCGCAGGTGCTTGACGTGGAACGCATCATGCGCAACCGTGTGGCAACGGTGTACAACATTCCTCCCCATCTGCTGGGAGACTACTCCGATACCAGCTTTTCAACGGCAGAGCAGCAGATGCAGGAATTTTTGCAGCTGACCATCATGCCGATAGTGGCGCAGTGGGAACAGGAATTAAACCGCAAGCTGCTAACGCTCGCCGACTACGCTGCTGGCTATCGTTTTCGCTTTGATGTGGATGCACTGGCCCGCGCAGATACTGCCACTATGGCCGATAAATACCAAAAGGCTATCCGCGGTGGCTGGATGCAGCCCAACGAAGTACGCGAGCGCGAGGGCCTGCCGCCCGATGACAACGGCGGAGAGCTGATGGCCAGCCGCGATCTGCTGCCGCTGCGCATCGCCATCAAAACCCCTGAATTGCTGCTGTCCGGCAAGACAGCAGAGAAAGGAACGGACAGCGAATGAGCTTTTATAATTTCATCAGAAATGAACAGAGCGGAGCGGACGAACTGCATATCGACGGCGAGATTGTGTCCGACGTAGACTGGTTTGGGCCGAGCGGGCAGGTCGTAGCCAGGCGATTCCGTCAGCGTCTTGCACAATGCGGGGACGTAACGGTCTACATCAACTCGCCGGGCGGCGATGTGTTCGCAGGTGCGGAAATGTACACCGCACTGCGCGAACATAAGGGCAAAATCACCGTGAAGGTTACGGGCATTGCTGCCAGTGCGGCGAGCGTGGTTGCCATGGCGGGCGACGAGGTGCTCATGTCGCCCGTGGCCTACATGATGATTCACGACCCGTGGACCTACGCCGCGGGAAACGCCCGTGAATTTGAGCACCAGGCCGACGTGCTGCGCGAGATCGGCGAGGGCCTCATCGCGGCCTATACAGCAAAGACCGGCAAAGGCCGGGACGAGATTGCCGCCATGCTGGAAGCGGAAACCTACATGAACGCACAACGCTGCGTTGATGAAGGGTTTGCGGACGGCATCCTCTACGAGCAAGCCGCGCCGCCTGACGCGGCCAAGGCGCTGGAAAGCCACATGATGCAGGGCAAGAGCTACGGCCCGCGCGCCGTGCTTAACCAGATACGCGCCCATGCCATCCCGCCCGCTGGGAAGCCCCCGGATACCGATGCAGCCCTGCGCGGCGAAATAGCGCAGCGAGCTGCTTTTTTTATGACACTCTACCCTGAAACCTAATAAAAAAGGAGGCACAACACCATGACCTTGACCGAGATGCAGAACAACATCCGCGAGCTGGGCGGCCAGATTCGCGCAGCGGCAGCGACCCTTGCTGCCGCTGCCGCCGACCCCAAAACGCCCACCGCCACCCTGACCCAGCAGCGCGACGCGCTTAACGACATGAACGCGCGCATGGCCGCCTTGCAGAGCGCCTACAACGCGCAGCATGACGGCGAGGCAAGCGGCCTGTCCATGAACGGCCAGAGCGGTACACATGACCAGGACAGCAGCCTACGCCCGATGCTGAAAAGCAACGAATACGCCCGCGCCTTTGCAGACGCAGTCCGCAGCGGCGCGCGTCCGGGCCGTCCCATGCAAAGTGAAAAGCACAAGGTGCTTTATGACGCCATGACCATTGCGGGCGGCGATCCCGCAGGTGAAGACGGCGGCTTCCTGGTACCGGAGGACATCGATAATACCATCCTCGAACGTCGGCGCGCCATGTCCCCCCTGGCCGACTTGTTCAATGTGGAGACTACCAGCGCCAACAGTGGTTGGCGCGTAATGGATAACGCCCCGACGGAGGGTATGACGGCACTGACCAGCGAGGTCCCCGCGGGCGGCATTGCGATGAATGACAAGCCGGCATTTACCAAAGTAACCTTTTCCATGACCACCTATGGCCTGATCGTACCCGTCTCCAACGAATTGGCCAACGACGAAGTAGCTAACCTGTTCAGCTATCTGGGGCGTTGGTTCGCCAAAAAGCAGGTGCTCACGGAAAACAAGCTCTTGAAGGCCAAGATGGATGCCTTGACCCCCGTGAACATCGCATCTACCGCTGATCCCATCGCAGCCATCAAAGCTGTGCTGAATAAGGGACTCGACCCCGACATCAGCCTGAACGCGGTTATTTTGACCAATCAGGACGGCTTTGACTTCCTCGATCAGCAGAAGGATGAGCACGGCAGGCCCATGCTCCAGCCCGATCCCACCAGCGCCACCGCGATGCTGTTCAAAGGCCGCCGCGTGAAGATGGTAGCCAACAGCTTGCTGCCCAGCCGTACCGACTCTACCAGCGGAGCGACCAAGGGCGATTATTTCCCCATCTATGTGGGTGATTTCACACAGTATGCTACGCTGTTCCAGCGGCAGTATCTGGAGGTCACGTCTACCGACGTGGGCGGCGAAGCGTTCCGCACTAACAGCATTGAAGTGCGCGGTATCAGCAGAATGTGCGTGAGCGTGTTTGATACCGCCGCTGCTGTGTTCCGTGAAATCTTCACCGCCACAACCTGATGACATGCGGGGGCGGTCCACCGGCTGCCCCCGCTACCCGTAGAAAGAGGTGAAACCCATGGCAATCATCAGAAACGACAGCCAGCAAACCATGGCCAACATCAGCGTGACCCGTGAGGATGGCCAGCGCGTGCAGGTCGTGAGCGCATCCTGCCATATCCGTCCCGAAAAAGGGTTGAGCATTAACGTGGACACGCTGGATGCCACGGCAATCACCGACGCCAACCGGTCCGAAGTAGGCGAAGCCGTGGTACAGTTCATCATCGAACAGCTGTCGAGAGCTGCCGAGCAGGGCGTTCCGGTGGCGTTGATGGCGAGCAAGTAAGGAGGCACGCAACATGCCAAGCATGGACATGGTGCGGCGCTTTGCTGGCGTTCCGCCGGAAACCGATGAACAGGTGTTAAGTCTGTGCCTGAATGCTGCCGTGCAATGGTATGAGCGTGCAAAGGTCCCCCCGCGCGAGAATGACGACCTGTATGATTTTTGGGTGTGCAACCTGGCCGCATGGATGTACGACAACCGCGGGGCAGGCGGTGCCGAAGCAAATGTGCCGCCGTACATCGTCCACAGCGTGCATCAGCTGCGGCCCAAGAGATCGGAGGCGACGGGCGGCACATGAAAGCTGGCGACCTGAAACATCAAATCACCATTGAACGCCCGAAGTACAGCACGGATAAAAGCGGCAACCGGCGCACCAAATGGCTGCCCGTTATAACCTGCATGGCCAAGATTACCGATGTGAGCGGACGCGACTTCTTCGCCGCACAGGCTTACCAGGCGCAGGATGTTGTGACCTTCGGCGTCCGATGGCTTGACAGCATCGACAAAGAATGCCGAATCATACACGATGGCCGGGTCTATCACATCGAGCAAATCAACCATCTTGGCTACAAGCGGGATTTTTTGCACGTCAAGGCCCGCGAAATACGCGGCGAGGGGGTATGATGCATGCCCTTTGAAGTGAAAGGCGTGGAGGCTACCATAGCCAAATTCCAACGAGCCGCCGCAGCCAGCGAAGCCGCAGTTAAAAGTGCCGTGAAAGCGGGCGGTAAGGTAATAGCGGAGGCGCTGAAAGAAAAAGCCCCGGTAAACACCGGCGCGCTGCGGGACAGCATCAAGCCGGGCACAGTCAAGTACAGCGCGGCTGACGGCTATTCTTGCGAGGTCAAGCCTGTGGGAAACCACCCGGATACGGGGGAGCCGCTGGCGAAGATCGGCAACGTGCTGGAATACGGTCGCAGCTATGGCGACAAGCAAAAGCCCGGCCTTGGATGGTTCCACCCAACGGTGCGGGCCAACGAAGGCAAGGCGCTGGAAGCCATGCAGCGTGAAATCGACAAACGGATAGGAGATTAGCCGCATGGAATACGACGAGGTTTTTCAAGGCGCGCTATCCGCCCTGCCCTGCCCGGTAAGCAAGTCACCCGCTGGCGGCAGTAACGAAACCTACGTAACATTCAACGAGGTGCTGGAGAGCTATACCCAGCATGCCAGCAATACCCCACGGCGCATACTGCACACAGTGCAGGTACATGTGTTTTCCAGGTGCGAAGACGGCACATGCAAAGCCATCATCCGGCAGGCCATTCAGCTGCTGCGTGCCGCTGGCGTGCGGGTGTACAACTGCGGCCCTGACCTGTACGAAGATGAAACCCGCTATCACCATATCACAGCAACCTGCGAATGGGCGCAGCCATTCACAGAATAGGAGGAATCAACATGGAAGGTTATTTTACCGGTATTCTCGACCTGTACTATGCCCCGATGACCACCGAGGATACCAGCAGCGCCGCCCCGGTTTACGACGATCCCAAGGTGCTGGCCAAGTCCATTGAAGTGACGATCACCCCGACCTACCGCGAGGGAAAACTGCAAGCCAGCAACGCCACCGTGCGCAACCAGAAGCGCATTGACACCTATACCGTAAGCCTGCACGTGGACAAGGTTCCCTATGCGGTAAAAAGCGAACTGCTTGGGCGCAAGGTGGACGGCAACGGTGTGCAGATCATCAAGGGCGGAAACATTCCGCCCAACGTGGCTCTGGGCTTTGCCTGTACGCTGGACGACGGTAGCAAAGAGCTGTGGTGGCTGTACAAGGGCACTTTCAGCGAGATCACCAAGAGCGCCAAGACCGAGTCCAACGCCATCGAATACCAGACCCCGACGATTGAAGGCGTATTCGTTCGGAGAATGAACGACGACGCACTGGCTGCCACGGTAGAAACCGCATCCGAAGACATCGGCGAGGGCGTCGAAACTGGCTGGTTCACAACCGTTTATGAGGAAACCCCTGCGGTTGGTGGACCGTAAATCGGTTCAGGGGAATGGCTCGCGCCATTCCCCTGAACCCAACTGATTCCAAAACGAAAACGGCCATAAAAACGGAGGACAGGCATGGAGACGATGAACAACCAGCGGGGGCGGGACGTGAGCGCGCCCATCACCCACATCACCCTGAATGGAACGCGGTACAAGCTGGCGTTTACCAACATGGCAGCCCGTGTCGCCGAAGACGTCTATGAGCAGCAGTATGGCCAGGACGTGGGCTATGCGGACATTCTGGCCGCGTTGACCAAATTCAAGTATAAAGCCGTCATGGCGATGCTTTACGGCGCGCTGATCGCGGGCGGCACGTCCATGAGCTGGGATGAATTTGACGCCGCGTTCAAACTGGACAGCATTGACGGCATCCGCGACATCATCCTCAAAGGGGTTGTGGACTCCCTGCCCAAGGCGGATGAGGCGAAAGACGAAGCCGAAAACCCTTAACGAGCGCCAACGGGGACGGCTTTCCATGGGCGTGGCTGTATTTTCGTGCCCTTGATTGCGGCATGAGTGCAGCGGACTTCTGGGACAGCAGCCCCCGTGCCGTCATGGCGCTGTACGCCTGCGCGAAGGCATCGCGCCGTGCCCCTGCCACTGATGGCGGAAGGCAGCAAAGCACATCACAACAAGCACCCACCGCAGCACCGAACGGACAGCGCCTGGCGCGCCTTCCCCGGTAAAAGCGTCTGCGCGGGCGCTTTTCTTTTTTCCGGGAGGTGAGATCATGGACAGCGAAGGCATCAGCACAAAAGTAAGCGTCCTGGGCGACAAAGAGTATAAGAAAGCGTTGCAGGACATCGGGCGGCAGCTGACCGTGCTGAACACCGATATGGCGGCGACATCCAGCGCCTTCGGCGATCAGGCCGACAGCATGGATGCGATGAAGTCCAAGGCGGGTAGCCTGAACAGCATCTATGAAGCCCACTCCCAAAAGGTCAAGCTGATTGCCGAACAGCTCAACAAGGCCAAAGCCGAGTATGGCGAAAACAGCAAGCAAGCGGAGAATCTGCAAATAGCGCTAAATCGCGCGGTCAACGCGATGAATCAGGTGGGAAATGAAATCGCCGAAAATGACCGACAGATGAGCGCGCTGGCCGACAGCACTGACACATTGGGTAATGCCATGGAAAGCGCTGGCGAAATCGCCAAGGGGGCCATGGTGGCGGGCCTGACCGCAGCGGCGGCAGCCGTTGCCGCCCTATCTGCTGCCGCGCTGGAAGGGGCCAAGCAAATCGTGCAGCTTGGCACGGATTACCGGCAGGCTGCCAACCAGCTTTCCGCGCAGACCGGCGCGACCGGCGACGAGCTGACCGAGCTGGGCGACATCGCGCAGGAAGTGTATAAAAACAACTTCGGCGACAATATTGCTGATGTAAACGACGCCCTTGCCACCACCAAAGTCAACACCGGCCTGATGGGCGATGAACTGAAAAAGGCTACGGAAAACGGCTATTTGCTGCGGGATACCTTTGGCATGGACATTGCCGAAAGCAGCCGGACCGCATCGGCCCTGATGCAGAAATTCGGGATTGATGCCGAAACCGCGTATAACCTCATCGCACAGGGCGCGCAGCGGGGCGCAAACCAGAACGGCGACCTGCTGGACGTGCTTAGCGAATACGCACCGAAATACGCGGAAATGGGCCTTAGCGCCGAGGACATGATGACCACGCTCATCAGCGGCGCGGAAAACGGCGTTTTCCAGATCGACAAAGTAGGCGACGCGGTTAAAGAGTTTTCCATCCGGGCCATCGACGGCAGCGACACCACGAAAGAAGCCTTTGAGGAACTTGGTCTAAAGGCGTCCTACGTCAGCGCAGAAATCAGCGAAGGCGGGCCGCAGGCGCGCGCCGCGTTTTTGCAGGTGGTGCAGGCGCTTCAAAAGGTGGAAGACCCGCTCAAGCGCAATCAGCTGGCCGTTTCTCTGTTCGGTACGCAGTTTGAGGACCTGGGCGAGGGCGCGCTGCCCATCCTTGCCAGCATAGCGGAAGGTGGCGACCTGTCCGCTGACGCGCTGGAACAGATCAACGAGGTCAAGTACAACGATGCCGCCAGCGCTTTGGAAGGCGTAAAGCGCAAGATTCAAAGCGAATTTTTGCCGCTGGCAAACAATATGCAAAGCCTGATCGTCGGCACGCTCTCCACTATCGACACAGCGCTTGCCGATGGTTTCCAGCCGGAGGACGTGCGTGTCATCGGCGAAGCGATAGCCAGCGCCATGATGGAAGGCGTGGCGACCATCGACACGCTTTTCACCGAGAACACGGACATCATCACCGCCATGCTCGATTCCGCCGTTCGAGTCATCACGGAAGCGCTGCCCGCGTTGGTGGATGCTATTCTCCCTGCTGCCATGGGACTTTTGCAAAGCATTGTGGATGCGATCACCGGAAACATTGATCCGCTGGCGGCTCTTGCATCCAGCATCGTGACCAACGTGGCGTCCTTCCTGGTGGAGAACGCCAGCGGCCTGTTTGCAGCCGCCACATCGCTTGTCACGGGGTTGGCAGATGGAATCGCGGAAGCATTGCCGACGCTGCTGCCCGCTGCGGCCAGCATGGTTGCGGAAATCGTGACCGGCCTGGCCGAGAACCTGCCCACGCTGCTGGAATCTGCTGGCGGGCTACTGCAAGGCATCGTGGATGGCATCACCGGCGCGCTGCCGGTGCTGGTGGAAGCACTGCCGCAGATCATCACAACCATCACCGATGCGATTACCACGGCATTGCCCATCCTGCTGGAACAGGGTGCAAGTATTCTGAACAGTATCATCACCGGCATCACGGACACAATCCCCACGCTGGTCGATATGCTGCCGCAAATCATCACCACGATTACCACGGCCATTACCGATGCCCTGCCCGATCTGCTGGCGCAGGGTACATCCATACTCACCAGCATTATCTCCGGTATCATGGACGCCATTCCTACGCTGGCCGAAAAGTTGCCGGAAATCATCACCACGATCATCACGGCCATCGCCGAAGCGTTGCCGGATATTCTGGCCGCGGGAACCAGCATTTTGACCACTATCATCACCGGCATTGGTGAGGCCATTCCCACGCTGGTGGAAAAGATGCCGGAGGTCATTGCAGCCATCACCGGCGCGCTGGGCGAAATCGACTGGCTTACGCTTGGCACCAATCTGATTCAAGGGCTTGTGGACGGGTTGAGTGCCGCGGTTACGGCGCTGCTGGAGAGTATCAAGGGCATATTCTCCAGTATCTGGGATGCTGTGAAAGAAGTCTTCGGCATCAATAGCCCATCGACAGTGGCCAAGGAAGCGGGCGGCCTGATTCTCGACGGTCTGCTGCTGGGTTTTAGCGAGGCCGTAGACGCGGTATGTGAAACCGTAAAGAAGATCTTCGGGAAGATATGGGACGCCATCAAGTCCATTTTTGGTTTTGGCAGCGAGAGCGAGGAAAGCAAAGAAGCCAAAACCGCCGGGCAGGACATCATGACCGGGATGAAAGATGGCATCACCGGCAGCGAAGAAGACGTAAAAACCGCCGTTAAAAACGCTTCGCAAGCTGTGCTGGATACCTTCAAAACCGAGCTTGGTGTTGCCGAAGGCAGCAGTACCAAGACTAAGCCCATGGGCGAAGGCATTGCCAAAGGCATATCGGATGGGCTTTCGGAAGCTACTGCCGAAACCTTCGCGGGCGGCGCAGCCGTTGTAGCGAACGCGGTGACTGGCGCGCTGAACGCTGCCTTTGGCGTAGAGGCTACCGGGTTCCTGGGATCGGGCGGGGACAGCGCGAAGAAGTTTGAGGCCATCGGTGCGGCGGTGTGCAGGGCCATCGCGGACGGCATAACCAATAACACGCAAAACACCGAAGCTGTAAAAACGGCTATCACCGGGGTGGCCAATGCAGCCTATGAGGCCGCCGTGACCGAAATGGCCACCGGTATCACGGGCAGCAGCGAAACCGTGAACGCCGCCGTGGAAGCCGTGGCCAGCGCAGCGGACGAGGCCGCAGCGGCGATCCTTACCGACGAGGCGGGCGGCAAGATCGGCAAGGACTTCATGGGCGGCATCAAGCAGGCCGTGCAGATCGCAAGGCCGGGCCTTATGACCACCACCACGCAGGCAGCCAAAGCGGCGCATGATGCGGTAAAGGCCGAGCTATCCCAGAGCAAGGGGCAGTCCATTGGCAGCGCATTTGTGCAGAGTATCCGCGCAGGAATCAGCGGGCAGCAAAGCCAGGTATCCAGCGCGGCCCAAAGTATTGGAAGCGGCGCGCTTTCCGCGCTGTGGAGCGCCGTGGGCAGCGGCGGCAGCAGGTTTGAAGCCATTGGCAATGCAATCGCCCAAGGCATGGCACGCGGCATCCGAAACGGTTCAGGGAGCATCCAGAGCGCCGCACGGGCTGCCGCCCAGGCGGCCTATAATGCCGCCAAGCAAGAGCTGGACATCCGAAGCCCCAGTCACAAGATGGAGGCCATCGGCATGCAGTATGGTGCAGGCTTCGCGGGTGGTATCGAACAAAGCATTCAGGATGTGAGCCGCAGTGCCCGAATGCTAAGCGAAATAGCGGCGAGTGAAACCGCTGCGGGGGCCGCTTCCTTCCCTGCCCTGTCGCAACCGCAGATTGATTATGATCGGCTGGGCGAGGCTGTTGCCGAGGCAAACCGCCGCGCCGGATTGGGCAAGGCGGTGCTTGACGTCAACGGCAGGCGGATGGCTGAAACGTTGGAGCCGTCTGTGAGCCGTGCCACCTATCAACGGGCAGGCCGAACCGTGACCGGACGGGCCGCGCGCATGGTGCTGGCGTGATGAGGTGAACACATGAGACTGAACGAGATCAACTTTTCCTTTGGCGGGCTGCACTGTCTGCGGGACTTTGGGGCGATCTACGTGGAAAAGAGCGGGCATCCCGTAACGCCTGCCATCCGCCGCAACGAGTACGAGATCAGCGGAATGCCCGGCAGCGTCGCTATGCCCGGCGACCTGCCGGAAACGCTATCTTTCAGCGGCAGCCTGTACTTTCTGTCCGAACCGCCCACCCAGGCGGCGGCGCAGGAACGGCTGCGGCGCATGGCGGCATGGCTGACCAATGGACGCAAGCGGCTGATTTTTGACTACGAACCAGACCGATTTTATATGGCCAACGTGGATCAGGCCATGAAATGGGGTTTCTCCGGCTGGATCGGCGGCGGCATTGACCTGGCGTTTGAGGCGCAGCCCTATGCCTACGCCGTGCGCGAGAGCAAGGTATCTGCGAACGTGACGGACGAAAGCGCAGAGCTGGCGCTGACGCTGGATACGGGGCTGGACGCGCCGCTGGCTGTAACCGTTGAAAATACGGGCACCGCGCCTATCACCGGCGTGGCGGTGACGGCCAGCGGCAAGCAAGCCGTATTTTCCGGTATGAGCATGGGCCAGGGCAAGGCCCTGCAAATCAACATGGAGCCGCCCATCGGGGCGGTCTTTTCATCGGGCGAAAGCGCGCTGCCCTTCGCCTCGCGCTTCGATCTTCTTGCAGCCGCGAGGGGTGTGCAGACGATCAGCGTGGCCTTGGCCTACGGCAGCGGGACAAAGGGCGCGACGGTCACGGCCAGAGCCAGAGGGAGGTGGATATGATGAAAACGGGACGATACTGCCCCATGCGCCGCGGAAAGTGCATCGAGACATGCGCCTGGCGCATGTATGACATGTGCGCCGTGGTCCAGCTCGCAGGACAGGCGCGCAGGCAGGGCGACGAGCTGTACGCCATGGTAGAGATCATGCGCGAGGGACCGGAAGCGATTGCGCCGGATGTGCCCGCAGGGGAGGCTGACGCCGATGGAGTACGTGACGGTTTATGACCAAAGCGGCAAGTTGCTGGGCGTATTGGAAAATGCCGACGAAATCGCCTACACGCTCACGCACAACGACCTGTGGACCGCTTCTTTTTCCCTGCCGTCGGGCGAGGCGAAAAATGCGCTATGCCAGGCGCACAATATGGTGCGGCTGCCGGATGAGACACGGAAAACGGGCCTCTACCGCATTGTAGGCATGCCCAGCAGCGAGGAAACCGCAGAGGGCGGCAGGAAAACCTACAGTCTGGAGCACGTCATGGCCACGCTGCTGGATGACGTGCTTTTTGGGTACCATGAGATCGGCGGGACGGGCGTGCCCACGGCGCAGGTCATCGCGTATATTCTGGACCGTCAAACCGTGCGGCGCTGGACGCTTGGGGTATGCGAGTTTAGCGACCAGTTTGCCTACAAGTTTGAAAATGCAACGCTGCTGTCGGCGCTGCTGTCCCTTGGGAACGTGCTGACAGAAGATTACACATGGGACTTCGACACAAGCGCCGTTCCGTGGACAGTAAACCTGCGGCACGCGGATGCGACCCCCGGATGCGGTATCCACTACATGCGCAACATGGTTGGAATTGAAAAGACCATGGACGCCTCCACACTGGTGACGCGCCTGTATCTGCTGGGCTACGGCGAGGGCGTGAACCAGCTGACGATCCGCGACGTGAATGGCGGCCTCCCCTACATCGACGCCGACACCATCGCCATATGGGGTGTAAAAAGCAGCGTTTTTGCCGACACGCGCATCGAGGACGCGGCGACGCTGAAAGCGCGCGGGCAGGCCGTGCTGGACCGCTATAAGAATCCATACATCAGCTACACCGCCTCGGCCATCGACCTGACGCGCATAACCGGGCAGGAATGGGACAATTTCATGCCCGGCAAGCTGGTGCGCGTGATGGACGGGGAGCACGGCGTTGACTTTTCCGCGCGCATTGTGTCAATCGCCAAAAGCGACGCGCGCGGCAGGCCGGGAGACATCGAAATCACCATTGCCAACGCACCGCGCGATGCGGCAGAGAGCATAAACACCCTGGCTGACCGAATGGGCATCAGTGAACTATACAGTCAAGGAGCTACCAACCTGTATAGTCAACAATTTGCTGATAATGCAGACGTGAGCCACCCTGCCAAAATGCGCGTTTTCGTACCAAGCAGCTGCGTGCGTATTAACCAAATGCTTTTGAGCTGGACGCTTGAACCTTTTCGGGCCTACGAAACAGGCGCGGAGGCAGGCGGAGCGACCGTGACCACGACGCAGAGCGACGGCGCGAGCACACAGACCAGTAGCGCAGGCGGTGCCAGCGAGCGAACCAGCGACTCCGGCGGCGCGCAGACCGTGACCAAGGAACAGACGATCATGAGCACGACGGCTGCGACAGGCGGGGTCATTTCGGAGGCGGGTTATCCGAGCGGCTGCACGGGCGGCGCGCTGGGGACGGACGGCGTGTCGGTCGGCTCTGAAACAAGCGCCGCCGGTGGAGGGCAGAGCGGAAGCACGCAGGTGGTGGTGGAGTATGCAGATAGCCACACGCACAGCTTTTCGGGCAGTGATTCCCTCTCATGGGGACATAGTCATTCCACTTATTCCAGTTTTGAACCCGGTGACAACACGGGCGGCGTGAACAATTATTCTGCCAAAACCATCAGCATCAGTGGGACCACGGGAAGTGGCGGGCGGCATTACCATACGACCTATGCACATTCGCACAGCGTTTCCGCACACACCCACACCATGCCGCATGTGCACAGGTATGGGCATTACCATAATGTCGTTGTAGCGTATACGATACCGGCCATTTCCATTGACATTCCAGCGCACAGCCATGTGTTTGAAACGGAAGCCCATACCCATTCCGTAAGTATTCCGGCGCATCAACATGGATTGACGCTTGGCAATCATACTCACGAAATCTTGCATGGTATTTATGAAGGCGCTACGGCAACTGGCGTTACCCTGAAAGTAGACGGCAGCGCCGTGCCCGCCAGCACTGACGATGAAATGGACATCGTGGCCTACTTGGCCAAGGATGAGAACGGCAAGATCATGCGCGGCACATGGCATGAAATCGAGCTCGTACCCAACGGACTGACCCGCATCGAGGCCAGCTTGTTTGTGCAGGCATTCATTCAAAGTGTTGGCGGCGGCGATTATTAAGGGGGCGAAATTTTGGCGATCAACTGGAGTATTGAACAATCTGTCGACCTGACGCGCGGTGCACAGGACCCGCAGGTGTGGCCCGACGCGCTGCTTGTACAGGGCGATGAGAATGCACACACCTGGCGCGTTGCCATTCGGATCGGCGGAAAGCCCGCAACGATCAGAGGAACGGTGACAGGCTATTTCATCCGGTCGGACGATTACATGGTGCCCGTTGAAGGAAGCCTTGACGGCCACATCGCCAGCGTAACGCTGAATGCGTCCTGCTACGCCGTGGAGGGCGACATGCGGGCCGTGATGCAGATTGAAACGGATGGCCTGACGCTCACGCTGGCGGCCATTATCCTTCCGGTTAGGCGGCTGCTATCCGACAGCATCGTAGACAACGAGCATAAAATTCCGTCCATTGCGGAGCTGTTGGCGCAGGTTGAAGCGCTGAAAAAGGCGATTGCTGACGCCAAGACTGCGACGGAGAACGCCGAGGCCCAGGCCGCCGCCGCTCGAAGCGCCGCGGATAAGGCGTACAAATCGGCTAGTGCGGCAGACACCGCAGCATCCGACGCCATCCTGGCTGCCGGGGATGCGGATGACGCGGCAGACGCCGCCAATCAAGCCGCCGCGACGGCCAATGCGGCAGCCCAGCGCGTGGAGGACGCCATCGACGGCGCGGCGGATGCGGCGGACGCAGCCAACGCGGCGGCTGCCCTGGTGGATGCGGCTATCGAAGCCAGCGAGCAGGCCACGCAGGGCGCGCAGGCCAGCGCGGCAGCGGCCACGCAGGCGGCACAGGAGGCCGAGGCGAAAGCCGCGCTTGCGGACGAAGCGGCACAGGGAGCGGAGGCCAGCGCCGGGGAGGCGGATGCGGCGGCGGGCCGGGCGAATGCGGCGGCGGAGAGCATCGAGGGCCTGACGATCAGCGAAAGCGTCGTGGAGTACGGCGCTGGCGTGGAGGCGTCGGTGACGCGGGACCCGGAGAGCGGCGCGCTGCATATGGCCATCCAGACCGAGCGGGGGCCGCAGGGGCCTGGCTATACCATCAAGGGCGTGGCCTATGGAACTGTGGCGGAACTGGAAGCATCGGTGCCGTCGCCTGCTGTGGGCGATCAGTACAATGTGGGCGCTGCCGCGCCCTACAACGTGTACAGATGGACAGGTGCAGGCTGGGAGGACCAAGGAAAGATACAGGGGCCTCCTGGAAAGGACGGATTACCGGGAGAACCAGGAGTGGATGGTGCGGACGCTGCCGCGCCGCGCATGCTGTCTTTCAGCCTGCCCTTAAGCGGATGGGCTGGTAGCGGGCCGTATACCTGCGCCATCAGCGAGTCCAGCGCGACCGCCAAAACGGCGGTGGTGGAGTGCGTGCTGACGGCGGCGACACGGGCCAACCAGCTGTCCGACATCGACTGGACGACTAGCGCTGGAAGCATTGCATTGAGCACGACGGTGAAACCCACCGGAGAGCTGGCAGGATACATGATTTTAACGGAGGTGCAGTGATATGGCCAGGGTGAAGATCGACGAAACGATACTGGAGGACGTGACGCTGACCATGAGCGGCGGCAGGCTGTGCCTGCGCTGGGCGGCGGACGCCTGGGACGACACGCTGGACAGCGCGGCGGAGTTGCTGGGCATGGCGGACGAGTTGCGCGAGGTAGACGCGGACGATATGACAATGGCGCTGTATGCTGTGCGGGGGCTGGCCAGCCTGCGGATGGACGCGGAACACGCGGCCATGGAGGCGGTACTGTGCGTGGACCCCATGGAGGTTGGAGCTGCTGAAAGGCTGGGCCAGCAGATCGAGCAGCAGAGCCGGGAGCTGGGCGCGGCGATTGAGGCGGCGGAGACGGCGCTGGGCGATCGTATCGACGGGCAGCAAGCGCTGCTGGGGGCTGCGCGCGTGGCGGCGCGGCGCACTGTGGCAGCGGATGCGGACGCCATGACGGCGGATGAGCTGGCCGCCTGTGCGCCGCTGTTTGATGCTTGGGCCGGCGGCAGCGTGGCTTATGCCGTAGGCGACATCGTGGCCTATAATGGCGCGCTGTACCGCTGCGCGCAGGCGCACACGTCGCAGGCTGGATGGACGCCGGACGCTACGCGGGCGCTGTGGACGCCGATGGGTGTGACGGAGGATGACCCGGAGGCCGTGCCGGAGTGGGTGCAGCCCACGGGAGCTCATGACGCGTATGCCAAGGGCAGCCATGTGATGCATGGTGGCGTTGAATGGGTTAGCGATCTGGATGCCAACGTGTGGGAGCCGGGCGTGAGCGGATGGACCCAGGTGGGTGGTGACGCCGGATGACAGGCAAGGTTGCGGCGCTATTTGCGCCGATTGTCAAGGCTGCAAAACTAGCCGCGTGGCCGGTGGGGAGTATCTACTTGTCCATGCAGGCCACCAACCCGGCTACGCTTTTCGGTGGGACGTGGGTAGCGATGGAAGGACAGTTTTTGCTGGGAGCTACAACTAGCAGCAATCTATATCCGCCGTTGAGTATGGGCGGCGAGGCGGCACACGCGTTGACGGAAACAGAGATGCCCAGCCATAATCACGGAGTTCAGCAAGCAGGGTCGGACGGGGCGATTCCCATGATGATGGGCAAGGACGGTACGTATCAGAATGACGAGTACCTGTCTTTCGGTACCAGCGTCAAACCATTTGCCGAATCTACGATTTTGATCTCGTACAGGGGCGGCAATCAGCCACACAACAACATGCCGCCGTATCTTTCTGTGTACATGTGGCGCAGGACAGCGTGATAAGGAGGATACAACCATGAATAACAGCATCTTCCATCGGGGGGGGGTACGCTACCCCTTGTAGCTTCTCCCCTATCGTTAGGCGGTGGCGCGTATGACCGGCACGATCAGCGCGGTGATGCGCGCCATCATCGACCGGGTGTATCCGGTAGGGATTATCGTAGATTTTGCGGTGGAAATGGACCCCAACAGCGCCGTTGGTTTCGGAACGCAGTGGCAGCATATCGCGGACGGACGGGCGCTGATAGCGTCAGACGGAAGCCATCCTGTGGGATGGGTGGGCGGCGCAGCGACGCATACGCTGACGGAGACAGAAATGCCTTATCACCAACATGCAATAGCATATACTCCGGATGGCAACCCCCTTCCTGGAGGGACAGGAAACGCTACGTTTGCACGCGATATGGCATTGACCAAGCATGTGACGACTTCCACGGAAAACCTGGCGTATTATGGTACTTTAACTCTTCCCGTAGGAGTCAACTCTGCCCACAACAACATGCAGCCATCGCTGGCTGTTTGCCGCTGGAAGCGCGTGGCATAGGCTATGTCACCCGAAAGGGGGTGGCGGTATGAAGGGGGTGATTCCCGCGGAACTGGAAGTCATATCGAAAGCCGGTTCAGCATATTCCGCATATGCGGAGCCAACCTATGAGGAAGAGTACGCAACCCAGTTAAATACCGCCGACGGCGTGCGTTTCACTAAAAAATCGAATGGAATCATCGTTGTGAACGGGGTGTTCACGGTCAAGCAGGAGATTCCCGCTTCGCTGTATTTCATGACTTTCCCGGACGGGTATACGGCATCGGGGAGAATCATGGGGCAGTTATGGGTGGCTGTCCATGCCATAGGGTCCGGCCTGTCGTATTGCTGCCGGGGTACGAGCTATCTTACTCCCTGGGGAAATACGATACCGGCGGGAAACTATCATCTGCATTTTGAATATTAACAAAGGAGAAAAGGTATGAAACCAAAAAGCAAAGATGTAGCCGCCGCTGCGATACAGGCGGTCAGTGTTGGCTACACCTACGACGAAATGGACTGCCAGGCCTTCGTGGAGCACTGCGCGCGCCAGGCGGGCGGGGCCATGGACTACCTGGGCACCAACGACATGGCCCGCCGCGCGGCATGGCTGGGCACGCTGGACGAGGCCCGCGCGCAGGGTCGCCTCGTGCCGGGCGCGGGCGTGCTGATCCGCGAGGAAACGGAGGAAAACCTCCCCGCGCGCTACGCGGGCGACGGGCTGGGCGATTTCAGCCATGTGGGCCTGTACGTCGGCCCTGATGCTCTGACCGATACCGACAAAAACGGCAGCGCCAGAAGCTGCGACGTGGTGCACTCCAGCGCCACGATGGGCCGCGTGGCCGGGAGCACGCTGGCCAACGGCTGGACCCACGCGATGTGGTTCCCGGAGATCGACTACGGCAATGATGCCGGGCTGGGGGTGGATCAGGGAGCGGACAGCGGCGATGTATCGGATGGCGGAATAGACATATCCGACGGATTGACTGCCGGAACGCCTGCCCAAAGCGCTGATCGGTATGCCGTGGTCGTATCGCCTGATGGCGGGCCGGTGAAGCTGCGCAAATCGGCAAGCGCGGAGGAAACCCTTTACTGGCTGGTGAACGCGGGCGCGCGGGTGCAGGTGGAGCGCGAGCGGGACGGCTGGGCGCTGATCCGCGCGATCTGCACCGATGGCCACACGCGCCGGGCCTACATGATGAGCCATTTTTTGCGGGGGTGATCGTGTTTGCAGTTTCTGGACAATGCCGGAGAGGCGGCCGCATCCATATCCGCGATCCTTGCTCTGCTGGGGCTTGTTTTTTTTAATCCGGTAAAACGCAGGCTGAAAACCAGAAAGGCGAATAAAGAAAAGGCCCTAAAAGAGCAGAAAGCCTTCCGGACAGAACTGCGTCAATCGCTTGAGAAGATCACCACGGTGCTGGACGGCTTATCCGATGATATCGGCGATCTTCAATATGAAAGGCTTAGCCAGGCGCAGGACTTCTACACCTCGCGCGGGTGGTGTCCCGGGGCAAAGAAGGAAATGCTGTGCAAGATGCACGCGTCCTATCGGGCACGCGGGCGAAATCATTTGTCGGAACACTACGAAGAAGAAATCTTGCGGCTTGCGGACAAGCCGCCACAAAGAGAGGAAAGCGAGGAGATACCATGAAGAAAATGATTTGTTGGGCATGCCTGCTGATGGCGTTGGCGCTGCTTCCGGCGCTGGCCATGGCCGAAGAAGCTGTTACCATGCCGGAGGTCGCCGCGTCCATCGATTGGACGGCGCTGGTGGTGGCCGTGATCGGAGTGATCGGCACGGCGGTGTCGGCGCTGCTGGGGCGCGTATGGGTAAATTACGTGCGGCCCTGGCTCGAAAAACGGGACCTTACCGACGCAGCGGAAATAGTTGTTGATGCTGTGGAGGCGCTTTTGGGGCGTTACTGCGGCGAAGATAAATGGAAATTGGCGCTCGAAAAGATGGAGGCGCGAGGCTTTAACATTGATAACGAAGTCGTCCTCGACGCCCTTCGTGCTGCGTGGTGTCAGCTTGACTTGAAACAGCTTGCTGCTGGCGAGAAAGAAAAACCTCCTGAATCTTGAATATAGAATCAGACTGCCCGTCGTGGGCAGTCTTTTTTTTGTTCATAAGTTGTTGATAAGTTGTTTAACTTATGATATACTTTTCGTGAAGGAAGGTGAAAAAGTGGCACTTAAATCGAATGGCGACAAGGAGCATGTGCATCTAATCATCACAAAGGACCAGAAGGAAGCTCTACAAAAAGAAGCAGATCGCATGAGCATCAGCCTTTCTGCATGTATTCGGCTGATTATTGCAAATTGGATTCAGAGGAGGAAGAAGAATGGCAACGATTTACGGGACATATAGCTGCGGGCATGAAGGAAAAGTGTATTTTCCAGGCTCCACAAAAACCGTGGAATGGCGTGCAGCACGCGAGTTTGAGCGAGTATGCCCGGAATGCCAGGCTATTGAAAACGAAAAAGAAGTATCCGCTCTGCGTGAAAAGTACGGTGCAGCGGATGCCGATCTTCCCATGCTGAATGGAACAGACAAGCAGATTCTTTGGGCCGAGAAGATCAGGAACAAATTTCAAGAAGAAGTCCGTACCTTCACAGCAAAGAAATCCTATTCAGATGACGAAATGATTATTCGCATTGCAATAGACCGAATCTTCGGAATTGCATCAGCAAAATGGTGGATAGAAAGCAGGGATGATGCCACCAGGATGATAAAAAAGTATGCGTCCGCCAATATCGATGAAATAAAAGCGGAGCTGGACCGCGATCCGTCCATGATTCCGCAAACCGCCGAAGCCTCCCCTGCCCACCTTTCGACGCCTACGGTTGCGGAAGTGATCTTCACGGATAACGATGTTAAGCTAAAAAGCGACAAGGATAGCATTATTCGTGAAGTGGCCAGGAAGTACCATATGAATTGGTCAGGCACAGCCTGGGTATTTGATATTTCCAGCATAAGCGGAAGCCCCAGGGACCGCGCTGTTGAGCTGGGAAACCTGCTCCTTTGCGCTGGCGTTCCCATTCGCATGCCGGATCAGGCCACGCTTGATGCTGCTATCAACGGAGATTATGTGCCCAGGCATGAAAACTGGATTGTGCGCGAGGATGATGATCACGTTCGCCTTGTGTATCCGCGCAGTGATGAAATCTATTCAACTGCAAAAAGGCTTCCTGGCGCAAAGTGGGTACGTGGCACCGGCATGGTGATTCCGGCAACAAGCGTTGACGAAATTCTTGATTTTGCTGAACAAATGGATTTTGAAATCACGAAAAGGGCCATGGCGCTACTGGAAGCCGCGACGGAAGCAAAGCACAGCCGCCTCGTCGTTTCTCCTGCGGCTCCTGCCAAACAAAAAACGGAAAGCGAGGAGCTGGCCGAGATTCTGGCGTCCAGCAGGGAAGTGATTCCCGATTTGAAGGATGATTGAGCGCACTTTAACCTCGCTGCTGCCCTGGCAGGAGAGGGCGGTCGAAAAGCTGCTGGGAATCCGTGTGGGTGCTCTTTATATGGAGCAGGGGACAGGAAAGACGCGAACGGCGGTTGAGATAATTCACCGCCGGAAAGAACGAATTGACCGCGTTTTGTGGCTGTGCCCCTGCTCCATCATAGACAGTATCAAAGCGGATATTTCAAAGCATTGCGAGTGGGACCAGGAGCGGCTGTGGGTGTATGGTATTGAAAGCCTGTCCAGCTCCATGCGGCTGTATGACAAGTTGCTCAAATTTGTTTCCAGCGGCACCTGCATGATGGTTGTTGATGAAAGCAATCTGGTGAAAAATGATCTCGCTATCCGCACAAGAAACATCATCAGGCTTGGCTCGAAGTGCCGCTACCGGCTGATTTTGAATGGAACGCCGATAACCAAAAGCATGGCTGATCTGTATGCGCAGTGGTATCTGCTTGACTGGCGTATTCTTGGCTACCGCAGTTTCTACCGTTTTGCCGCAAATCACCTGGAATTTGATCCGAATCGGCCTGGACGTATTGTTCGCGCGCACAACGTAGATTACATCACGGAGAAAATAGCGCCGTACTGCTACCAGGTGACGCGCGAGGAATGCTTGGACCTGCCGGACAAGGTATATGAAACCGTCCCTGTATTCCTTTCTGATGAGCAGGACAGGCATTATGATGAGATTTCAGAACAGATGCTTTTCCAGTTGGATGAATTGGAGCCTGAAACGATATATCGCATGTTCGCAGCGTTGCAGGCTGTAATCGCAGGGCAATATGTGCATGATGATGGAAAGCACTTTACTACAAGCCCCATGTTTGCCGACCCGATGGAAAATCCGCGCATCTGTGGCCTGATGAATCTTCTTTCAAACAGTATCGGGGATGAAAAGTGTATTATCTTCTGCAAGTATACGTTTGAAATAGATACAATATGCGGCATCCTGGGTGAAAAGGCCGTATCCTTTACGGGGGACGTCCCGCAGAAAAGAAGAAAGGAAATCATTGATTCTTTTGCGGGGGTCAAACAGTATTTCGTCGCAAATAAAACCTGCGCAGGCTATGGACTGAACTTGCAATTTTGCCGAAATGTAGTTTATTATTCAAACGACTGGAATCTTGGAACGCGGCTTCAATCCGAAGACCGAGTGCATCGCATTGGCCAGGACCAGATCGTTAATATATATGACATCGTGGCGGAAAGAACGCTGGATGTTCGCATACTGGACTGCCTGCGCCGAAAGGAAAGCCTGATGGATGCATTGAGGCGGGAAATTGATGCCCATAAGGATGACAAAGACAAGCTGATGCAATGGATTAAGGGGGTGCGGGACGTTGGTAAAGGCCTACATTGATAAAACGGTATATGAAGCATTTATTGACAGAATGGATTTTATCTTTTCTGAATTTGATAATGTCTTTGTCAGTTTTTCAGGAGGGAAGGACAGCGGCCTTCTGCTGAATCTGATCGCCGACTATATGCGAAAGCGCGGCATTAGGAAAAGAATTGGGCTGTTTCATCAGGATTTTGAGGCACAATATGAGAAAACGACGGAATTTGTTACACGCATGTTTGAACGCTATGCGCCTGATATGGATGCCTTTTGGTGCTGCCTGCCGATGGCCAGCAAGACGGCCCTTAGCAATTATGAGTTGTTTTGGTATCCGTGGGCAGATGAGGACAAAGATAAATGGGTGCGGCCCATGCCGGAAAATCCATGGGTTATCAATAAAGCAAACAATCCTTTTGACTTTTATACGGAAAAAATGCTCCAGGAGGATTTATACAAGAAATTCAGCCGTTGGTACAAGGATTTTTGCGGTGGCGGGAAAACGGTATCGCTGATCGGCATGCGGGCGGATGAGAGCCTGCACCGCTACAATGCGATCATCAACAAGCGGTATCCATACAAGGGCGAATCCTGGATTACCGGCATCTATAAAGACGTATACAGCGCATCCCCTTTATACGATTGGACCACGCAGGATGTATGGGTGGCCAACGGAAAATTCGGCTATGACTATAACCGGCTCTATGACCTATTTTATAAAGCCGGTCAGAGTATCGACCAGATGCGGGTAGCCAGTCCATTCAACGAATGGGCCACGCAATCGCTCAACCTGTATCGGGTGATAGAGCCAAAAACGTGGGCTAAGCTGGTAGGCCGGGTGCAAGGTGCTAATTTTGGCGCAATCTATGGTTCCACAAAAGCTATGGGTTATCGTCAGGTAACGCTGCCAAAGGGGCACACATGGCAAAGCTATACTATTTTTCTGTTGTCCACTCTTCCGCGTGAGATACGGGAAAACTACCTTGAGAAATTTCGCTTTTCAGATAAATTCTGGCATGAAACAGGTGGCGGTTTCTCATCGGAGGTGATTGCTGAAATCCGTGATCGTGGATACAGCATCCGCGAAAATGGCATATCTAATTACACCAAGGACGGAAAGACGCGCATCGTATTTGAAGGGGATATCCCGGATGATACGGATGATGTAAAGAGTACCATAGATATTCCCAGCTGGAAGCGAATGTGTTACTGCATACTGAAAAATGATCATTATTGTAGATTCATGGGGTTTGGCCCCAACAAAGAACAGCAGAAGCGCATCGATGCGATTAAGAGTAAATACCGCGCAATCATAAAGGGGGAAAAAGAATGAGCTTTATCAGCCCTGTGTACAATGTAAGAGCAGTACCTATTGAAAAAATCCGTCCAAACGAATATAATCCTAACAGTGTTGCGCCACCGGAAATGCGGTTGCTGTACGACAGCATCAAGCAGGATGGATATACCATGCCGATTGTTTGCTTCTATGATGCTGATGCGGATCGTTACGACATCGTTGATGGATTTCATCGTTATCGCATTATGCTGGATCATCAGGACATTCGTGATCGGGAGGGCGGGAAGCTGCCCGTAAGTGTAATCGATAAGCCTATCGATGAGAGAATGGCTTCTACCATTCGGCATAATCGCGCGCGTGGCACGCACGACGTGGACCTGATGGGAAATATCGTGGCGGAGCTGCATAAAATCGGGCGCAGCGATGCCTGGATCGCCAAGCATCTTGGCATGGATTCCGATGAGATACTACGGCTTAAGCAGATAACAGGACTTGCCGAGCTGTTCAAGGACGAAGAGTTTTCCCGCGCGTGGATGGATGTGGAGGAGGATGCCGAGTGAATGCTTTTGTAATTGGAAACACATATCCGGAGTTTGCCGGACGCAGCGAAGGAGCCTATCTGGGCATTGATGATGCAGGATTATTGCTGACTCTCTTGTACAATAATCCTACCGCAAGTGAAGTACGGAGCATGGGCAAATACTCGCCGCTGGCTGTGTGTGTGGGAAGAAAATATGATTTGCTTTACCTCTGTGCACGCTTTGGTACTCAAGAATGGATTGACTGCACGTATTCTCCGCATATTGGGCAGGCTCCCAACCTTGTCAGCGTAGAAGATGGTATGGGATACAATATGCTAATCAGATTGTTTGATTGCCGAAATGGATTGTTAAAGCTGCAACGCATGGTAGGGCTGGGGACAGAACTGTCCAGGCGAATAAAATGTATCGTAGATGATCTGTCGAGCATGCCTTTTTCAAAACAACAATATAATAATCAGTTGACCATGCTGTATTCGCTGTTCTCCACTGATGATCTGGTTGCATCTGCTGAATGCAGATGGGACATGTGATTACGAGGCGATTGCCTCGTTTTTTTTTGCTTTCTTAGTAGTTTTGTGCGAACCGTACATGCACGCGGTTTAGAGCTGTGGCAGGATGGCAGCGTGAGCGGCTGGCCACCATGTGGCCAGAAGCGTGGACGGGGGTGCGGGGGTGGCGCGCCCGGCGCCATGGCCACCCATGAGAATGGACGCCATCAATATAGGGAGCGGGCAACGCGGAAAGGAGAAAGCAGTCGATTTTTTGATAACGCTGTGATTCTTCTATTGGAGTTGTCTGCATTTGCCAGTTGGGTCGAAAGTGAATCTGTATATCCCATCCCCCCTATCTCAAAAGTTTTGTAAGAGGGATTTTTACACCGGAAGGGAGCTTAGCCCTTTGGAGCGCGTGTTCTAATTATTTGGGGGTGGGTACCCCTTCGTATTACAGTTTATTACTTATTCTTACAGATAAATATATTAACTGTAAGGGGACACCTGAGACGCCTTATATTGTAGCTTTTGGGAGCATTACAGAACTTTCAGAAATTACAGTTTAGTGCATACACTTAATGATTTCAGTTTTTTACAGCTATACGGAATTATCCACAATCCGGGCAAAAATGGGGGAAAACTTGGGGGAAGAAATAAAAAACACCGCGGCGGAAGGCAAAATAAACCACCTCATAGGATTCAAACACATGCGAAAAAGCCTGTTTTTACGGGTATCTGATGGTTGAAAAGTCTTCTGGATCCTTCGGGACCAAAAGGTCGCAGGTTCAAATCCTGTCACCTCGACCAAAATTTTGTCTGAAAACTACGGTTTTCAGGCTTTTTTGTTGTTTAGTTTTGCTAGATTTTCTCTCCGAAATCCCCCGTTTCCCGACCAAATCAGGATTCCGACGGACAAGCCCCCTTTCGGCTGCGATCGGATGACAACCGATAAAGGGGGATTGATGGAATTGCGTGTCTGGTTTCGGCGCCCCTTTTCGGTCGCGGATGTTCATTGGCAGAAGTGGGTGGTAAAGGGCGGGCGGGATGGGAAAAAGGGTACACTTGTCCTGAAGGTGCATGATCGGTCAATCTTTACTCATCTTCATCTAGAAAGTATTCTTCCGGCATTTCCACATGTAGCTTTGCCCCATCATCCACAAGTACCGCCGCTTCATCCAACAGGTTTTCCAGAAGGTACGCATCCCCATCGCCCAACGTATACCGCGTTGAGGGAAGGGTATCGCTGCCGATTTGCGGGTCATAGACGCTCCCGCCGCTTACAATCTCTGCCTCTGTATCTTCGATGGAGAACGAAACATAACTGGTGCCATTCTCGTTGCTGATGCCAAAGCTAAACTCATACCATTTCACATGTTTGCCCTGTAAAATTTCATATAGGCTTTGTTGTATCGCCTCGGAGAATTCTTTTATTAACGGGTTGGGGAATTGCTCAAGATAGGAAGCAAATATCGTTTCCAATGAAGATGCCATGATTTCAATTTCATATCCTTTTTCTTCGTCATCGATAAGAACAGGCCAGTCCTTCGCCATTTATATCATCTCCCCTATGCATCGTATTTATTTATTGAATTGTTTCATGGCTTCATACGCCCAGATTGCGGATTTTTTATCCGCTTCAATAGGTTTTGTAATTCCCGTTGCAGCTCTTTCGTGTTGCTTACTCTACGCCCAGTGCCTTGAAAACAGCATCCTCCGCGCTCTGATAGAAAATCAGATTAAAATTCCCCACCAACTCTGGTGGCACCGTTCCAAGATCAACTGCCGAGGTGATGGGAAGCAGCACCTTCTTTGCGCCGCTATCCAGACAGACCTGCAACGCATTGGCTAGCTCGTTTACCTTGATCATTGTTCCACTAATGCTGATCTCACCTAATACCGCCAGATTACTGACGGTCGGCTTGCCAAGAGCAATGGAGCACAGCGCAATCAAGGTTGGAAGCGCAAGGTTGGTGGTCATGCCCAAGCCCTGGAGATCCTGATAACCAATGATATAATCCCGCGTTGTTGTGCTGATCGTGCCGCTGATGCGATTACTGTTCGCTTTGAGATAGTTAAACGCTGTGTTTGTGGCTTCTTTGCACTTGGTATCACTGCCTAGTCCTGTGTGTCCAAACTTTCCGCTTCCAGGCAACATCTGGCTTTCCAAACGAAATACACCGATCATGCCAGACTTGCCACGGGCTACCGTATATACGTTACCTGGATTACAGATACCATCAGGGATCAGCTTTCCACCGCCTTGTTCTGGAACGGATACAAACTTTTCTTCAAAGGTATCCTTGTCGATGTAACTGAAATTTACATCGTAAAACTCCATCCCACCCAGTTTCTTGAGTTGCTCCTTAACCCGGCGGCGCATTTCCAATGCAAGGATAAGAATCTCTTCCAACTGTTCTTTGGTATATTCACCATTCGGGTAAAGAAGTTTGATGAAGCCACCAACCATGCGGCGCACAGCAATTGTATCGCGTTGATTCAAATTCTTACCTAGGTGGAAGTATTGGTCCAATGCATCGCCATACTGCTCCTTGCGCAGTTCTCGAAGAAATTCTGCAAGATAATCCGTAATGAAACCATAGTCATTGGTGAAGTGTTCCGGACGGAATTTTGGAATCTCCCAACCTGGAATATAGCAATGTATACGATCCAGAAATGCCGTATCCGTACCCATTTCGCGTGGGAATGGATCAAACAGGCTAGAGGTTTTGAGCAGCACGTCCACGCTCTGATTAATATTACCTACAAAAACCATGCTGGCAGATGCGGCTTTCTCCTCTTTGCCGCGGGCGAAAGAACCAGATGCCATGTAGTCCTTCATGATCTGGATGCCATCTTTATCCTTGAAATTGATGCCGGCTACTTCGTCAAAGGCAACGCAATCCCACAGACCCACTAGGCCGACCGTCTTTCGGCCCATGTTGTAAAACAGGTTCGCCACGGTGGTCTGGCCACCCGACACGAGGATGCTATTGGGTGAAATCTCCTTGTACAGATGACTCTTACCGGTACTGCGAGGCCCCAACTCGCAGAGATTAAAGTTATTCTCCACAAGCGGAAGCATACGGGCCAGCAGTAGCCACTTTTCACGCTGCTTTAATGTATCGGGCTCCATACCAATGGAGCGAAGCATGACGTCCATCCACTCGTCTTGCGTAAACGCTTTGCGTCCTTGCTTTAACTCATCAATATCGACATGTGGCATTTGAATGGGTGTGAGTTTCATAATCTGTATGAGAGAAGGACTGGGGCTTTTCGTTTTGTTAGATTTAAATCCAAAACCAGTCAGCATATCAGACAGTTCTTCGCTCTCGTAGGAAAGCTGGACGATACACCAGATGCCACCGCACAACAGGCGATCATACTTTTCAGGATATTCATCCTCAATAGGAATTCCCTTAAGTCCAAGGTTGGAAAACTCGGCTTCATAGCAATTCTTTTTGATATCCAACTGAACAGTAATCTTGTCAATGATCGTGTAGCTACCGTGAGAGCGAAGCAATGACAAAATCTTCTGCGCCTCATCCGGTCGAACAAAATTATCCGTCAGAATACGTTTTACTTGCTGCACTCCTTTTTCGATGACTTCTTCATCGTCGCTGGAACAGTATTGTCCCAGCAAGAACTCAAGGACGTACACCGGCACATTCGCGCCTTCCTTGATCTTTTTAGTCAGGTCTTTGCGAACGATTCTGCCATCGAAATTCTCACGCAGCTTTGCTTTCAATACCTCTCGGGTGCTGGCGGTTTCATCAAACGATTCCATAGCGGCGCCTCCTGTGTGTTATGAGAAGAAGTCAAACTCATCCACGGCAAAAGCGATATCAATGCGGAATTCCTCTCGTTGGGGCAGCATGAGGCCCTGCTCGTCCATGATGACCAGATAGTACATAGCCTGTTTGCTGAATTTCATCTGCTTTAGATTAAAGCTGACGCGGAAGACTCGATCCTGATTATTGGCCGATGTACGGTCAGCAATGACTGTCTGCACATCGCTAATCTGCTTGCCGTATTCGTCCGTAAAGTAAAGCCGATAACGCTGTGCAACGCGGTTGCCGCCCACCGCCTCCTTCTGATAGAAGTTCAAGCTGAAAATCATGTTGCTGATCTTGCGGCTGGAAGAAAGCAAGCCAATGGTGACAGGTATTGTATCGTATTGACTCTTGTGCTTTTGATATTCCTTGGAATCGTTTCGCAGATGATGATACGTAAGAACAGGAACACAAATTTCCTGAAGGCTCACGCCTCCGTGAACAAAGTTCTGCCCTCCGCCCTGCATCTTGATTCTCAGGTTCTCGCGGGGTGCAAAGGCGGCAAGTCCGGCCATTTCGCCTATAAAGTGAATGGGCATCAGGAAATCCGGCTGTGCGCCTGCGCGCATAATCGCATAGCGGCGGCCATATTCCACTTCCATTTGATGAAAAGAAGACTTGTCTACCTTGTCGTCTTCCCGCAAGGGGCTGTAGGTGTAAAGGAAGCCATGATCTGCCGTGATGATAATGTGCGTCCGGTTCATCCGGTTAGCCGCAATGCGCACAAGGTTCTGTATCTCGGTGATGGCGGCGTCACATGCGGAAAATACCAGGCTATCGGAGGCATGGCTAGCGGCATCAATGGTGTCATGATAGATATACACCACATCCATGCCGTTGGTTAGCGCGCGAAGCTGCTCGGTATTCATACCGATTACGTCCTGATACCGCAAGGCAATGCTGCGCGGATTGGCGGCCTTGAGCACGGTATCACGGTATCCGCTGTCGGTGGGCATCCCATCGGCCTGAACGCTTAGACTGCCATTGCCCTTTACCTCCACAGTCAGCTGTTTGTGCGGCAGCAGCGCAGCCATGCCGAACTTTGTAATCGTCGGGAAGATACCTTGCATGGCGGTCAGTTCCACCTTGCTCTGGGTTTCGCGCCTGAGCTGCTCCGTCAAACTCGCTGCCACTTCATAACGGAGGGCGTCCGAGATGATGACAACCACTTTGCCATCCGTTGCACGCACCCATTTCGCATAGAAATCCTCCTGTTGCGGCACTTCGGCAATCTTCCCGTTCTGCTTCAAATCATCCTCGATGGCCTTTGTCCAATTCTCCCCCAGTTGATCGAGGAACCAATGCACATACAGGCCCTCTACCTTTTCCGCAACCTGCGCAAACAGATCGTTCAGTTCCCCCTGGAACACCTTGACGCTCTTGGCATAGGCCAAATGGAACCGACGGTAGAAACCATCCATACGATAATAATCCGAGACATACTCCTTCCATACGTTTTGCGCTTCCACCGTATGGAAGCCTGCCGCATGTTCCGCAAAAAACCGCTGCATGTTGGCCACCTGGGCAAGCCCCTCATAGAACGGAGCGACTTCCTTATACCACACGCAGGTGCGGCGTTTTTCAACAGCGGCTATGATGGCGTCGGCATCTATGACCTGTTGCACAATGTCCGCCATGAGCTTATGCAGGACGCACGCATGTACGCAGGGGAAACATTCGGTATCCAGCAGTTCATCCAGCGATAGCTGCATGAAGCGTTCCGGCAGGCGCAACGCGTTTTCTACAAAACGGGCCAGCCGGTACAGATGCTCATTCCGATCGGTGTGAAGCCAGTCGGAGACAAAGTCATAGCACCAAGCCTGATGCGGTACGGAGAGATACCGCTCCAGCCCCGGTAAGTTTTCCGTAGGCAGGGTACGGGTGCAGGCCGTCATCAAAACATGGCAAATCAGATGGCTCAAATCCGCATCCGCCTCGCTGTAACCCGTTGCCTGCGCGACCATTGTCCAGAAAGCGTCCTTCGCACCATAGGTTTCGAGGTCGGCATAAAGGCGGTTGTCTTCGTCTACGCCAGCTTCCAGTACCACCTGCAGAATGTCCGCCGGTTCCCTGCTCTTTGCGCCTGTGATTGCAGCCATGACCGCCAGATGAAGCTGCACGGGCTGTTTGATCTGTTCCTGTTGACGCGCCACTTTGGCGCGTCGCTCCTTCGCGGCAAAGAACTTGCGGTAGGCTTTGACCGTTTTGCGCAGCGAAGATTTAGAAGAAATCTGCATCTCGTCCATCCAGAGGGAGGTCAGGTCGGAGCGGAATTCCTCGCTGTACAGCTGGATGTCCAACAGCCAGTTATCTTCCAGGCTTTCGTAGCTGATGGGGCAATAGACGAGGTAGTTGCCATACGGATCATCGTGGCTGAGCAGCTTTTTGACTGCAAAGGTATTCCTGCCGGTCATGCGGATGATACTTGCATTGCTCAGCTGAATCTCATCCAGCTTATCCTCGAACTCGCGCTCCTCGTCGTACCAGAAGATGATGCGGCGCTTGTAGTAGTCCGGGAGGGGGGCCGCAAAGCGCTTGCCTAAATCTGCAATGATCTTTTCAATATCTGTGTTTGCCATACAAGGCCTCCTAATTTGCAAAAATGTTCGCAGCCTGTGCGGCTTCCACTTCTTTTTTTAACTCATGAATCATTTGCTGTTTCACCGAGTTCCAGGTTATTGAGGAAATGGTGGAAATTTGATCCTTGCAACGTGCCATGCATAATTTTAGTACCTTGCGAACAACTTGTTCTAAGTCAAAGAGTTCTTTTTTTGTGATGCTCTGATTTGCCCCTTCGTGCAGCGATTCAGAGCGGTATTGATAGAAGCTCCTCATTTTCCGGTACATGGAGGCCCTGCTTTCTGAGCTGTTTTCCAACAGCACAGCAACCCGTTTAGATAGAACCTCTTTCTTTGCTTGCTGATTACGTTCAAGCAGCATCATTTCAAGGGCTGTAATATACTTTTCAAATCCCGTGGAAAAGACAATTTGCGATTGCGCTTCTATAAATTTCCTGATGCAAGTCTCCATAATGTCAAATATAGGCCCTGAATAATCTGTTAGAAACTGATTGCAGACCTGAAGTTCATATTCATTGAGCGTATATAATCTAGTGTCCAGGGTATTTCTATCTACTAAATAGTTATTACTGTTTACGCTATTCTTAATGATTCCTACTGAAAAGCTATGACTAAAGAACATCTCTTTAGGTCCAATATTACCTTCTTTGAAAACTCTAAGTAACGCAAATATCCTGTTTAGAAATTTCATTTCCAAATGATTATACTCTTTTGCTTTCCTCTTGTATGCTGTGTCTGCATCTGTAAGCTCGCGGGATATGTCTAGCAAGTCTTCGGTTGGATATGTGTCGCTTTTGTTCAAGCAGATGAAATATTCTCCATGCTCATCCCGCAATACAGAATGATAATAATCCGTCAGAATCTGCTTTTTTCCATCAATAATCTGTGCTTTGAAAGGTAGGTTATCCATATATGTTTTAGCGATAGCATATCCCCTTCCAATTTGCAGGCCCAATATGCTATCGTTGCAATAGAGAATGATACCATTGATGCTTACTTGTATATCAATCACGGTTCATTCCCTCACTTTATCTTCCCCAGCACATCCTGGAACTTTGCATAGTTCACCTTCACCCCATCGTCCAGGTCAATGGCAATCATCTGGTCGGCGTAGTGGTGAATCTTCTCCTCGTAGACGCGGGTTTCTTCGGCCTGGTCGCGGAGTTTGGCGAGCTGCTTTTGCAGCTTCACGCGCTCGGCGGTGGAGGCGGAAGCCACGCGGTTTTCCAAGTCGGCGATGGCGGTGCGGTAGCGGCTCTGCTGCTCGTGGACATAGTCCGTGCGGATGCGCGCGATGGTATCCGGCGCATAGCGGTGCATGTAGATCAGGCACTTGAAGCCGTTCTTCTTGCCGCTGTCAAACAACCAGTAGATCGGGCGCTTCTGGTAGGTCTTGCAATGGTCGGCGTAGAAGTCGTTCAGGAAATAGCTGCGGATGACCTCCCGAGGCGTGCCCTTTCCGCTTGCCCGGCTCGGGCCGCCCAGTGCATCGGCGATGAAGCGCAGGTTTTCCTCCAACGTATCCTCGCCGTAAACCACCTCAATGAACCGGACGAACCGGCCCACGATGTCATCCGTGAAGTAGTCGTCGTCGCAGATGGGCAGGATGCCGTCCCGGTCGGGGGCGAAGGTGCAACGAACAGCGCCGCCATTCGTGCGGATATAGCAATCCCCGTCTGCGGGGAATATAGAAGCACCAGTCACGTCCGTGCCTGCGAGAGGAACGCTGGCGTACACAAACTTTTCGCTGAACGGTTGCCCGGCGAGGATCAGCCCCGGCGCATCGAGGGAATACCGCCCAAACATGCAGCCCACGGCGTAGGAGATCAGGGAAACCACCTCGTCGCGCTTGGTGCGCACATAGGCGCTGCCCTGCATGGATTCGGGTACGTCCTCCTTGGTGTCAAACACGCGGTGAACGGTCACGTCCTTGTCCGCCACCTCCGCCGTCAGCTCGTCCTGCAAACCGTAGATGTCGATGAAAATGCGGTTGAGCTCCTCCTCGTTGGCTTTAAGCTGGTTGAAACGTTCACGGCACTCTGCTTCCCACAGATGGTAGCAGATTTCGAGAGGCGACATTGCATTGGTTGGCTTAATGTTGATATCAGCCAGTGTGCAAGCGACAGCAGCACAGTCCCAGAGTGCAACTTTGTACCTAACAAGAGGATGCCTCTCATAATCCCAAGACACCTCCATACTGTCCCAATCAGCCTTTGAGAGCATAACATTGCTATCTGTCAACGTCTCAACGTCGGGCTTAATGCCTTTGTCTTTGATTATTGGAACGCGGTCTAAATCGCCATTTTGTAGTGATATCGTTGGATTCAATATACCAAATATCGTTCCGGCCACCTTTGTATTCAAAAATCCTAACAGGTAACCAATATCGTCATCTGCATTATTAACAATAAAAGGTCCCTTGTTCGAGTCAAAACTTGTTCCAATAGGAGTAAGTCTGAACGGATTATTCGCAGTGGTTAGCGCAGTCCATGTGATATTTCTCTTTAGGTACCCGTCTTCATTATTCACAATCCCGATGCGCTTTACATCTTCACCGCGATGCTTGTACCAAACCACATACTCAAGATTCCCATACCACCTTCTAAATTTTCCACCCTTATTATGTGGTAGCCAATTCCGTTTTTGTTCACTAAACGATTTCAAACAGAAATCGATGTCACATACCGAGATCTCAAACCACAAACGAAGATACTTATCATTATCATATGTAAACAAACCAAGCAATGGTTTTGCGATTTCCTTTAATTTTGGATGCTCAAAAATATCGAACATCTGCCTTGAAAGCCAGTATGCGATAGGTGTGCCTGGAATCTTTCTAAAACTGTCTTGCTGTGCTAAATACCGATGTTTGCCGGTAACCAACCATTTTGCCTTTTCGTCATTATCTTCGTAAAAGCCTTCACGTTCGAAAAGGCGATCATAACTACCATTATAAAATTGGATAGCGCCCTTACTGAAAACAAAAGCAACAGACTGAACCACTTTACTATTTAGGTCGACGAAAGTACCCACACCCAAGTGCGCAAGAGAAACGAAACATGCTTCAGTAACAAGCTGCGCTCTGAATTTTTCAAAAGAAGATAAAAACATCCAGGAATGCTGCGTAATTAAACTGATATACGCATTGCTTCGAGCCATCTGAAGTGCCTTTTCTATAAAGACACCAAACAAGTCACTTTTGCTATTCGGATAATACTTTTTGCAGTAATTTGCCAATTTTGCTCCACCGTTAGTTAGACTCATGTACGGCGGATTCGTCAACACCACGTCATATTTCTGCTGCATGATGACCGCCTGCTGCGCCAGCACGGGCAGCAGCGCCTCGGCTCGCTCCACCCAGGCCATCACCTCGAAGTCGCCCTGAACCGTGCGCAGCTGCTCCATCAGGCGGTTAGCGCCCTCCATGCCGGGGATGTCCACCTGCAGGATGGAGCCGTATTCCTTGGCATCCCGGAAGGTGCGGATGAGCTGGTCCACCGTCTCCAGGCACGGGGCGTCCAGGGAAAGCTGCCCCTGCAGGCGCTCGAAGGCCTCCAGCGCGTTGCTCTCCTGAATGGCCATCACATGGGGCTGAATGTTCCGGGTGAAAAAGCGCCGGTCATACTGACGTGCCTTCATCATCACGGCAAAATAGGCCAGCTGCGCGGCGCGGTCGTCGATGTCCAAGCCGTAAAGGTTGTTTTCGACAATGCTTTGCACGGCCTCCCGGATGGAATAGCCGTAGGCCTGGTAAATCTGCACCAGCACGTCAAACAGATACACCAGAATGTGACCGCTGCCCATGCAGGGGTCAATGCAGCGGATGTCCTCGGGCTTGAGCTGGGCATAGCTCTTGCGGATCTCGGCCAATTGTGCCTGCACCTGAGGTTCCTGCTCCGCCTCGGGGAGGTAGTATTTCCAGGTGGCTTGCAGGGCGTCGTCCGGATGGCCCTCCACCCACAGGCGGCCCAGGCTGTTTTCCACCATGTAGCGCACAATCCAGTCCGGCGTGAACAGCTGCGTGGCGGCAGGGATGTCGTGCTTGCCGATCTTGATGTTCTTCTTGAGGTTCGCAAATACCTGATCCTTGGGCTCGGTGTTGTAATACTGGTACAGCCAGCCGATGATCTGCACCTGATCGAGCCAGTCCTCCTCGGGGATGAGGGCGATCATCTGCTCGATGACGCTGCCCTCGCGCAACAGGTTGTCCGGGAAGAGCAGCTCGGTATCATCCGCAATCTTCTGGAACATGCCGGGCAGGATGCTGCTCAGCGCGTTGCACTGGGTGATGAGCAGATACTTGAACAGCGCCTCGTCATCGCTCTTTTCCTTGCAGGCATAGACCTTCTCCATATCCAAGCCGTCCAGCTCCAGATGGATCGCCTCGGTAAGAATCTGCGGCTTGAAGGCGTTCTCCTCATCGGTGAACACGCGCACGCGGGAGGGCAGGTAGCCGTTGACCTCCATAAAGCGCAGGGCAATGAAGCGGTTGAACCAGGTATAGGCCACTTCCTCCATGACCTCACGGTATCCGTCTTTCCCCGCACGATCGATGCGGGTGATGAGGCTTTGACGCTGGGCCTGCTCGGCGGGGGAAAGCAGGCGGCCGTTCACATGGTCGGCGCGGATGTCGCCGTGGTCCCGTTGGGTGATGCCATATTGCTCTGCCTTTTGGGACACGCGGTCAATCAGCTCGCGGCGCGCCCAGACGGCAAACTTCTTGATGGCGTTCTTATCCATGGGAATCGCTCCTTACTTCAGGTCGATGCCGTCGCTGCCCTTCAGGTAGGCCAGCAGCTGCGTGCGCATCTGCTCCACATAAGCGTTGATGTCTTCCTCACTCTCCAGCCGCTTGGCCGGGAAGATCGACTGACGGTAGATGGCTTTGATGAGCTTTTTGGGCTTTGCGGGGCCGGAGACCGGCTCCACCCGGGGCGGAGCCGAAACTTGGGTGGCGCTTTCCATGTGGCGCAGAGTATCGTCCTTGTACGTCCACATGGGCGGCATCATGCCATCCAGCAAGGCCAGGCTTTGCGTTTCCGCGATGCGCTGCTTCTTCTGCGTGTAATATTCATCGGCCTTCTGAATCATGGGGCGAATCAGGGTTTCGCTGCCGGGCTCCATCCGTCCGTGGATATCAGCCATGCATTGACGCACGACTTCCAGCAGTTCGCTGCGCTTTTCGTCAAGCATGGCGTCGTGGGCGGCTTTCACGGTATCCATCAGCACGTTCAGTTCGGGAATGCGCTTGTAGTCATAGCGGCCGTTCACCGGCACCAGGCAGATCAGTCGAATGGTGTTAAGGGCCTGATTCGCCGCTTCATCCTTGGCAATGTAGTCCAGATCATTATGCAGATCGGCCTCAAAGCGCACGGCCCGATCGAAGGTGTCCACCTGGGATGCGAAGAAGCCTTCCACGGGTTGCAGCTTTTCTTTGGCTTCGTCAAGGTCATCCTGCCTGGCCAGCAGGCGCGACACAAGGGCCTCGTTGTCCTTCTGCTGGGAAAGGGTATCTGTAAGGAGGGCGATCATGTTCTTCACCAGCGGACGATCCGGGTACTTGCGGACTTCATAGCGGGCGTCCAAGTCCACGTAATGCTGGCGCTGAGCAGTCAGCCTATCCACGATGAACCGGACGAGGCCGTCCTCATCCGCGGGCACGTCCATGACCTCGAAGTAATCCCGCAGGAATTCGCGGGCCTGCCTCACCTTCTGCAAGGAAAGCACATGGCGCTTGCTGATGGAGGTTTTGCCGATTTCGCTCTTTTTGCGGAGCATATCCGGCAGACGGCGGTCATCCGGCTGGATGGTCATACCCGCGTACTTGATGGTTACGCGCTGGTCGTAGATGAGCTTGGCCGCCACGGCGGCAATGTCGATCTCGCGCCAACCGTAGGGAATGGCGCTATACCGGCTCTGAATGTCCGCCATGGAGGTGGGCAGCTTCTTGTTATCCTGAATCTCAAGAAATTCATACATGCGGCCCGCGGCTTCCTCGTTGCGGGTCATGCCGTAGGCCAGGGCATCGTTGACACTGCCGTTAAGCACGGCCAGGATGTCGGCATCGGATTCCGCATGCCAGGTAATCAGGCCCAGCTCGCTGTACACATGGGTAACCAGATACTCCAGCGCTTGGTCAATTTTGCTCTTGGCGTCCCCGCCCTTGAGAGAGAGCTTCTCGCCATCCGCAAAGAACGTGCCCTCGACAATCGCCCGGCGCAGGTCCTCCAGCGCGGAGGCTTCATATTTGCTGGCTTCCTCCTGCTGGTTGCGGATGATGTCCTGTACGGATTTGGGAAGCTGCACGATATTGCGCTGCTTCACATATTTGCGAATTTTCATGGCGATTTCCAGGGACTCGTAATAAGGCGTCTGTGCCAATACCACAGCGGCACCCCGGCCCTTCGTCTCGGACATAAGCCAGAAGTCCGACTTCATGTGGGCATCGGCGGCAACGGTCAAAAACCGCAGACGCATACCGCCGGTTAGCGCGCCCACTGCCGTGCCGTCCACCATTTGATCGAAGGGGAAATCATACTTGTCGTAGTGATATTTCTTCGCCGTATAGATGTCGCCAAAGATCATGTGGCCGATACGCTCCACGATGGCGGAGGTATCCAACGGCGTGTTCTTGATTTCGCTCTGGATGTCCTGCTCTTCATCGGTCAGGAAGCAGTAAACATCTCCGGTACGGGCGATGTAATTCTGGCTCATCAGGCGGTTTAGCGACTCGCTGATGGATGCCTTGGCATTGATCTTGTCGATGGTGATGTTGTCTGCCATCAGAATCACAAGGTTTTCGAGGTTGGAGGGAATGTCGTCCACATAGCGCACCAGGTACAATAGCTTGAGCACATCCACGTCCTGGGGCTGTATGCCAAGCCCGTTGTCCGCGGCCCGCTGGCAGCGTTCAATCACCCGGCGGATGGAGCCGTCCAGAAAGGTATGCACAGTATCATAGAAACGGAAGAAGGGAACGAGAGCGGATTCGTTGCGCTCCTGCACCTTCTGCGCAGCTTCCTGGAAACCGGATAGCATGGAGCGCTCACCGCCGGACAGGTGTTTGCCGGAGTTACCATGTTTGCGGATTTCCGCAAACACCTTTTGCATGATGATGAACTGATAGGGAACAAACGGAAAATTCACGGCAAATTCCGTCGGCCCGGAATAGCCTTTTATATCCAGAATGGAGTCCGTAAAGCTGAAGAGATTGCGAAGCTCGGCCGCCTTGGCATCATAAAGCTTTTCCAGCTCTGCCGTAGCCTCAGGCGTCTTTTGCAGAATACGCTTCTGAATGACTTCATCCACGGAGGAAGAAGTCAGGCTCAGGCGGGTTTTGAATCGCGCCTGAATGCGGGAGAACTCATCGGCACGAACCTTGATGATTTCATCAATGGCTTCCTGACCGGTGCAGACGATCCACACCTTGCCCCGGCACTCGCTGCCGAGTTTTTCAGTGAGGGACTGGAGGTTGAGCAACATGTCGGTATCCGTGCCCACATACTGTCCCACTTCGTCGATCATAAACAGCAGCCGAAAATCGCGGGGTTGCTTGTCCACATATTCCTTGATATCAGAGACCAGTTGAGCGATGGAAAACTCAACAGGGCTCTTGTCGGAGAACCATGCTTGCGCATCCGCTTCGGACATATCCAGCGTTTCGACCAGAGCAGGCACAATAAACTTGCCGTTGAAAGCAAACGCCTTGCGGGTCGCCGTCCACTCCTTGCCACTGTGACGCTGGAAGGCTTGCCGGAAGGCCACTGTTTTTCCCTGCTGGTCAATATAGTGTTCCAGCATAGCAACCTTCAAATTGTCGCCATAGAAGCCGAGATGATGATAGAACATCTTTGCAAAGACCCGCAGCACGGCTGTTTTGTCTTTGTTGATGGAACTCTCTACGTCAATATTGAAAAGGATGGTTTCCGTGCGGGCACGGGTCGCCTTGTCGATCATCATGAAGGTAGCAGGATCATCCGCAAACTTTTCCCGGAAGCGTTCGACCGTCTTAACGCCGCCCACTTCGCGGTTTTCCAGGATATACGAAAGCATTTTTAGAAAATGAGATTTACCGCTTCCAAAGAAGCCGGAAATCCACACACCGATGTCTGCCGTCGGCTCGTCAAAGGCATCGCTGTAATAACTGAAGAAGGACATGAAGTGCTTTTTCAGCTCATTGGTAATCACATATTCACGGACTTCCTGTTCGATTACATCATCGCCGGATTGATCCACCTTGATGACGCCATTGATTTTACGGTTGATATCGTCCGCAAACATATTGCGAATCAGCATCTTTGGTTCCTCCTCAAAGCACATTGAATGCGCGGTAGTAATCGTTCGGTTCCAACCGATTAAACAGCTTGACATGGTGGCCATCAAATGTTCCCGGGTACATAACCAGAATTGGGACATCCGGAAAATGCGGCTGTAAGGCTTCCAGCAGCATATGAATCCTCATGAACGGAAAAACCGCGCCGATACCCGTCAGCAACAATACATCGCCGGGATTGTGCGGCTGGTCATCAATGCGTGCCACGAAGTCATCCACGCCAATGGCGGCGTGCAACTGCTCCAGCAGGAACGGGCCTCCATCCGATTCCTCCATTTCCGCGATGGAATCCGTAATCCCCATATCGTCACAAGCAGCGAGAAAAATCTCATACAGGTTGCGCTCGATCAAGTTGCAATGCAGGCCCTGATCCGTTTTGATCTGAGAAATGAAATGGCGAACTGCCATTTCATCCTTTGGGTCATAGCAGAAGATACGGATGTTGACCTCATTGCTAATGCCTTTGCTTTCCAGAAAGTCTTCATCCTCCATGAGCTTGCGGACTTTGTCCAGACGTTCTTCAATGGTACTCATCTGTCCGCCTCCTTATCCTTGAAAACAGTTAAACGCAGGAAGCATCGCTTCATCGCCATTCAGCCGGATTGCTTTCTCTAAAAGTGTCGAAATCAGCACAGGATTCAGATGATCGGCCTTCACGCTATCAAGGTACTCCGTGTCCACAAGTATACGGACGAAAATTTGCTTGAGCTTTGCAATGGTGCTATCGCTCCATGCGGCGACGGCGTCATCCTGCTCCTGGAGTCGAAGGAAAAATACATTCAGTTCCATTTTGTTGAACGTAAAATCCCGCAAGCGATATTTCTCCCCGATGACTGTCAGCATAAAGTCCTGAACCAGCCGATGCTGTTTCATCATGGCATACAGGCAAACTTGCTTCGCTACGTCTTGCGGCTGCTCTGCAATAGCGGCAATCAGGGTATCATCGTGCATATTCCGCAGTCTGACAACACAAGCACGCGCCATGCGGCGAATGGACTTCTCCGTCGGATACTGAAAAAGATTCTCCCGAATAATCTGCTCAATCGCAGCGTCATCCGTAACATCATGGTATAGAAGCCTTGCGGTGGTGCGCATTTCATAAAACAGGAAAGGCTCCCGGGTAATAAATGCTCGGTATTGAGTCAATGCTGCATAAGTTCGAGGCACGGGGATTTCCTCCATCTGCAATTCCTTCTTTATTTATGTCAGCCTTGCTTTTTATTTTCCGCTGGTGTTATCTCCATGATATCCCCAATATCCACACAAAGTGCCCGGCAGATTTTTACCAGCACTTCCATGCTGACATAGCTGTTATTGCCCAGTTTGGTAATGGTCGCCGGGCTTAGCTCTGCTGCCTGCTGTAGATCTTTTTTCTTCATGTCCCGGTCAATCATCAGTTTAAACAGCTTCTTGTAGGATACCGCCGTGCACATGGATTGCACCTCTTTACAATAAGATATCACCATTATATCAAAAAACTTCACAAACGCAAATTAAATCGTGGCTTCACAGGCTTTAGAGTGTGCAGAGCTACAATACGTATTGGCCAATAGAAAAAAAGAGTGAGACCTGAGCACCCATCTGGTATAGTTGAGTTGCACGACAACTACAAAAGGAGCGCAAGCCTCATAAGCAGTATAACACAGGACGTAAAATATCGGTAATCCCTGTTCGCCTATGCCCGGAAATACGGTGCAAACCGCAAGTACAATAAAAGCCACCCTTATATCTGCTTCTGTCTGACACGCCGCGACCGTCTTCACAGCCATCCTGCACAGCATACCCAAGAGGCTCTCAAGCTCATTTCTGGCATACATCGGAGAAACCGCAAACTGGGAAACTATCTCCCGCTCAATTTGAGGCAAACCAACTACTACTACCTCAGGCAACATAAACAAGCATCTTACATTGGTTTTTGCTCAGAGTAATGGTATTCTCTTCATCATTCAGATAGTTGAGGCAATCTGTTTTTTTGTTGCCATGGTGTTGCCACAGGTATGCATTCACAATATGCTGATTTCCCGTCAGGAAATTAAGCAAACGGAAAGTCACAGTTCTACAGCCATTCAGGATCAGTTAAAGACAATTGTCCTTCCGCCGTCATCCTAGCTATGGTAGAAAGAGATTTGTATACGTTTTCTGTGAGGCACCGTTTTTCTGAAACTTTTTTTTGAATTTCGTAATAGATACAAAAACGATGGGATAATACATAGACAAAATCAAATGAATCCTGGAATTTGTTTAGTACTTCAGTAATCCATTCCAGGCAATGGTCCTCTGCGTAAGAAGTTGGGATTTCCGAAAAGAGTATAGCTAGCCCAACTTTCCTGAAATTCTTTTTATACTGCTGGATTTTCCCCACCTTTTTCTGTACAATTTTCTGAACAAGCGCTTTTTCGCTGTCTGAAGTTCCTATTTTGCTGATTCCAACTTTATTTCCTTGTATTGACACAATTTTATAGCCGCTTGCCCTGATTCGTTCCTCGCTTTTTTTATTATCCCCGTCTTTTGTTTGGCGTAATTCAGAAAAGGCCCGAGAAGCTCTCATATCATTTTCTTGCGCAGCAGAAACGACTTCAATACCTACGCCATTTTCATTATCTTGAAGATCTGGAGCTTCCCCATTAATCATAGTTGAAAATTCTCGAGGATAAAGATACCGCAGAATTGCGAGGACATTATACTCTTGAGAGTGCTTTAGAATGCTGGAGTGAATTGGTGCGGAAAATTTTTTTGTCTTGACCAAATCAGTCTCAATGTTCATAATCATTCACCTTCGACGACTTCTTTCAAAAGAATCTTCTGCGCAAAGCCGCCGCGCTTTGCTGCTTTCTGCGCGCGCACGGACTCAAGTTCATCCAGAGTAAACCCTCTGGCGATGACGGCTGCGCGCAAAACCTCCAACAGATCCGCCAGCTCTTCCAGGTTCTGCTCCTGATGATACTCGGCCAGTTCCTCATCGAGCTTGGCGTCAATCATCCTGAGATACGCTTCGTCGGAGAGCACTTCCGTGGTGCAGGTCTTCCCCGACGCTCTGATGATTTTCGGGATTCTGTCACGGACCAGCTTGTCATATCGGATGATCCGCATGGACTCCACCTCCGTTTGACCGTCTTTGCCCTGATATTTCCTGCCCGTTGACGTTCTTAGCCCCATATTTCAAAAGTTCAACCAAAAAATTCCATACAGATGCAATCCAGCTGCCTGCGGATTTCCGAAAACTCCTGATTCAGATCCAACGTGCGCACAGAGATCCGGTTCCCGCTCATTCGATAGGTTCCATCCGGCACAACGGATTCATCCGTCCTGGCGTATAGCAGCAGGCCCGCCACTTCGTGCTGCGGAACCGCTTGTAACTCCACTTCCTTGTTCTTGACATAGGTGAATATCTGATAGAGATTCATAGAATGCAGTGTGTGCACTCCAAAATGTGTCTGCATCGTATGGGCATAATACTTGGCATCCACAATCAAGACACGCCGCCTGTCATGACTTGTCAACGCAATATCGGTCTGCATGACCGGGAGCCTGTCGTCCATGCCGTCATCCAGCTGCCAATCGATCTGAGCCGCAGGTGCGTAAATTTCGGGATGTTCTCTGCGATAATAGTTGAGTATAAATCGTTCATACAGCCGGCACATGCGCTGCTCATCCAGAACATCCATCATGCGAAGCGAGCCGTTCTCCTGCCGCTGAAGCAGTCCCTTCACAATGAGCCAGCACACGGCAACCAGCATACGGTAGGTCTGGTTGTTCCGATTGTACTGCATGTGCCAGTTCACATGATTGAGATCTGCTTCGCCCACGTTGGTAAAATACATCAGCAGCGCTCGAATGGTCTTTTTGCGCTCTTTGCCGACATCATGGTGGAGCAATAAAAGCAGCGTGCTTTTGATCAGCCGGTTCATCTCGAAATCGACAGAAAACTCATCGTAGGAGCAAACAAGCTGCCGTTTCAATACTGCTCTCGATTGGATGGACTGCGCCATTTCAATTTGCCCACGCGGACAAGACATGCTTTCCGTCCTGCGCACATAGGCCCGGCCAAGCCCCTGCCGGATTTGATCGGCCACGCCCTTGCAAAGAATCGCCGCGCACAGATCTGCCACGTTTTCAAAATCTTCCGTGGCCAACGAGCGATACCCTTGATTCTGCAGCGTCTGAAAAGCATAGGAAAGCATATGGTAGACATTCTTGATCGGGATCACCGGAAGATCCCCTCCAGCCGGGCTATCCAGTTTTTCGCTTTCTGCGGCTCGTCAAACCAATATTCCTTGAGCAGGGGAACCAGCTCAAAGTGAACGATGTCCGCCAAATCACCGGCATTCAGTGTCTCCTGTTTCAATTCGCAAAAATAGCTGTGGCCGATGCGGAAGTCCTCCCCCAGAGATTCGTCTTCCGAAATGGCCTTGTTCAGGTCTTTCACGCAGTCAATCAGCCGGTCAAACGTTTCATTGTGAAGCGATTCCTGATACTTGCGAAACCCTTCCGTATCAAATCCGGGAACCATCTCAAAAAAGGCAAAACGTCTACGTAGCGCATAATCCATCATGGCAAGGCTTCGATCCGCAGTATTCATCATGCCGATGATTCGCACATTTTCCGGCACAGAGAAGCGTTCATTGGCGTACAGCAGCTGAAGCCCTATACCGCCTCGTTTGTCGCTCTCAATCAGCATAAACAGTTCTCCAAAGATCTTGCTCAGATTTCCCCGATTGATTTCGTCAATGATGAAGAAATACTCATTGTCGAGGTCATCCTGCGCCTTCTTGCAGAAGGTATAAAACACGCCCTGCGTCAGCTCAAAACCATTTGCGCTGGGACGAAAGCCCATGATGAAATCCTCATAGGAATAGCTTTGATGGAACTGGACCATGGCGACACGGCTTTGATCCTTCTCGCCCATCATGGAATACGCCAGCCTTTTGGCCGCAAATGTCTTGCCGACGCCAGGAGCTCCCTGCAAGATAACGTTCTTCTTTTTACGCAGCAGATTCACAAGGGTCAAATACTTCTCACGACTCATATAAACATCCGTGAGGAAATCCCCGGGCGAGTAGGGGGGATAGTGAGTCTCATGTTCTACCTCTTCCTCCGACACTTCATCTTCATCCTCGTGAATGAACAGGCTATTGAGGCTTTCCACAATCCCGGTATAGGCGGTTATATCCGTCAGCGTTTTCATGGGCGCATTCTCTTGGGGGTAAGCCCACTCTCCTTTATGCGTCCATTTTACCTTGCGCTGATGGCTGTATCCTTCTGCGGAATCGTCGTCCACAAATTCGTAATCCGAAGTGACAATGCCGCGTCCAATGATCTTGTGCCGGCCTTGCTTGGCAAAAATCACGTCGCCTTCTTTCATTTCATGGAGCATCTGCCAGATGGCAAGCGATGAATTGCTCATCGTGCTGTCGGGCTGATCCCATTGCAGGCGCAGCTTTTCCTTTAACGCTTCGCGCGAAGCGAACTGACGGGCATCGCCTGTTTCTCCCCAGCCAAGCGCCATGATCCCCTGCCGGTAAAATTCAGTCCACCGCACGGCATTCTGCCCTGGCGCATACAACCAGTAGTGCACCGGCCGAACATCCTGATCGGCCAAAGCCGCTCCGGTTGTTCCTTCATCCGGCCTTTGCGCTCCCTGCATCTGGTTGACGGCTTCCGATACCTTCCACGCATCAGCAGAGAGCTCAACAAAATTCGCATATTTCTGATTGACGGCAAGCAACTCCCGGCAGCGCTCACAGATGCCGATATAGGCTGCTCCGGCAGGAATTTTCCTCAGCGCTTTCACACTGGCCGCAAACGACTGTTCCATGCTTCCGGGGCCGGACAGGAACCATCTGTTGCGGGAATCCAGGTTCAAATAGGCATAGGGCCTCGCCCAGAACAGGCCCATGGTAAGTTTCCAGCGGTTGCCCTTCAAATCCTTGACCGCGTCAAACGCATGCACAAATGCCTGCCGGCTATCCTCATCAGGGTGATCCGCATAGGCAAGCGCTGCGGCAAAGCAAGTCCACAAGTTGTCCACATCCCGCTCGCCGCGGTCGGGATCACCGACAAAACGATAGAACGTCACATTGAGCGGATTGAGTACCGGAACGCCGTCAAAATCCGACGGCACGGCAGTGCCGATGCCAAAGAGGCTTCCCAGCGCTCTGCACAGCGCAATCCGGTTTTCATCCTTCATGTTCTTGTTGAACAGGCCAAAAACGGTAAACGGGTCCATATCTTCGGGAATGTCCGTGCTGTCCAGCCGGGGCATCTTGAGCTCCGCCTGCGCATAGGCCTTGATTATTTTCTGCACCATGGCAGGCCGGTTGGATTGATACGTCAGCAGTTTCCCGGCAAACTCCATATAGAATGGTACCCATGTGAACCCTGACATAACGGACACCTCGCTTCATCTGCAAGTAATGATTCTTGGCACAGTCGGTCTTCGCGTTTCCAAAGGGGCACAAAACCTTTCAAAAAAAACGTTTCGTCCCTCCCATGCTGAATTCCGCATGGTATAATTATACTATCGACCCGTACAATTGTCGATAATTTTTGACAGCATATAATGTACAAGTCTTGTGGCGCTACCATCCATATTAAACCGCAATAAAAAAAGGCCCGAACCCCCGTCCGGCATCGTTGCGTTCCAGCAACGACCCGGAAAGGAGCCCGAGCCTCATAATGCGTATCCCATTCATAATGCGTATCCCACGGGACATGGCGTACCGCCGGTCCCTGCTGGCAAATGCGAAGAAGTACGGCGTAAGCCGACAGGCCGAAGCCACGGCAAAGCCCGCTCACCCTATCCTCTCACTCCCCCACCTTCCCCCTTCTCCCTGTCCGCGAACACCTTCTCCATGTTGACCGAAGCCCTGCGCAGCGTCTCCTCCTTGAGGTGGGTGTAGATGTTCGCGGTGGTCTGGTAGTCGGTGTGGCCCACGATCTTCATGGCGATCAGCGGGTCGACGCCGCTCTCGTAGAGCAGTGTCACGTAGTTGTGCCGGAAATAGTGCGGGGTCAGCGTGGGCTTGACCTGCTTGAGGATGTCGTCCGGGCGGGCGGTGCCCGGCTTGATCTCCCGCCATGTCACGCACCCGCAGGCCACCATCAGCCGCGACCACATGCGCTTGTAGCTGGCCTGCGGAAGCGGCGCGCCCGACGGCGTATGGAACACATAAGCACCCGCCGCCTCCCGCTTTGGAAGAAGCATCTCACGGAGCGCTGCCGGGACGGGGATGAAGCGGTCCGCGGCGGCGGTCTTGAGCGTGCCCTCCGAAGAGGTGGAGCCGGTGAAGTCGATGTCCCGGAGAATGTGGACCTGGTCGGCCGCAAAGTCGAAGTCGCCCCACTTGAGCCCCAGCGCCTCGCCCCGACGAACGCCCAGATAGTAGAGAATGGCCAGAAACAGGCCCTCCGGGTGGGTGCGGATCGTCTCCAGCACGCGCCGGGTCTCCTCCGGGGTCAGCGCCCTGCGCCCGGTCCCCTTTGAAGCCCTGGGGCGGATGAGCGCGACCGTGGGATCGCGCTCGATCACCCCTTCTGCATAGGCCGAAGCGAAAATCGCCTTCAGGGTTCCGATGACGTTGTTGATCTGGGACTTGCTGGCCCCCGAAAAGCCGTTGACGAAATCCTGGATCTGCGCCGCGCTGATGGCCTTCATGTGCTGCATGCCGAACTGCGGGAGAAGATGCTTAATGAAGCACGTCTTGTAATAGGAGCGGCTGGCGTTGGAGATGAACGGCTCCTTCTTGATCCTGTACCACTGCCCGGCGTATTCGTAAAACGGCTGATCCCGCGGAATCGCCCTGCCGAAGATGTAGTGCTCCCGCACGGCTTCCTTCACGTTTTCCAGCTCCCGGCGGGTCGGCGCCGTCACATACTTGTAGATCGGCTTACCGTCCGGGTCGTAGCCGATGGTCACCTTCCCGCGGAACTTGCCCGAGGGCGTCCTCTTCGCCATAGGCTCGCCTCCTTAGCGCCTGGGCGCCCATCGGCCCTGCCGGGCCGCGGCGAAGAAGTCGCTCTCGCTCATCATGTTGCGCGGCCGGGCGTTTTTCGCCTTGGCTACAAAATTCGCCTGTTTGGGATTCTCGATGTACTCGCAGATGGAGCGCACGTCTACCCGGCGGTCGACCCGGCGCAGGCGCCCTTCCTCCAGCATGCGGTGAATGGTGCGCGGCACCACGCTCAGCAGTTGGGCGGCGACCTTCTGGGTGCACACCTCGCCATAGCGTTCCAGCATATCGTCCAGTCGGTTCCGGGCGGTGTTGTTTTCCATGAATGATTCCTCCTTTGTCTTTGGGAAGCAGATTCTGCCGGTCTGCATGTGACATGTTTGCTCTGATCCACCGTAATTGCAAGATAACTCTTTGTGTCCGGTTTCTTACGTTTTGAACACAACTGCGCCGCACGCCTCCTTTCCCTCCGGCCTCACCCTTCTGTTCGGACGGCAGGCGGCGCCATGTGGACATACAGAGAAAAAAAAAGAGGAGCAGGCAAGGCGGTGACCGCGCTGCCTGCTGTTCCTTCAGGGGATGGGACATCCTCCGTAGGCGAGAATGGTCTTTTTCTTTTTGCGCGCGTAGTCCAGCGTTTTGGCCGCCCCGCCCCAGCCGTGGGTGACATAGGCGACGAGCACGTCGCAGCGCTGAATCATCCATTCGTTTCTGCGCAAAATAGCGTATCGCCGGGGCACCGATTCCAGCGGCGGATAAACCGTCTCGTCGTAGCCATCCGCAGACAGGGCGCCGTTGAGATAGGGCAGCACCAGAATCAGGCGGATGTGGGCATGCCGACGCTTCCGCTCTTGCAGCACGTCGGCGCACAGGCGATCGAACGCGCCATAGCCGCCCAAATAAAACTCGGTCGCCCCGCCCTCGATCATCCGTTCGCAGAGGTCGCATAGCCACCCGCGCACCGCCTCCCGGTCCGGGACCTCGCTGTGACCGCAAAAGGTAACAATCAATCGGATCACTCCCCGCATTGCCTGTAAATCATATCACGAAATCGCAGATTAGTACAGCTACAGGGACTATTCCTGACAGGTGCCACATTACAATATTGGTACAGCGACAGGGATGGTGATGGAATGAAGCTCAATCAGGCGATCAGCGGAAGGCTGACGGAGCTGCTGAAGGAAAAGCAGATGACGCAGTACCAGCTGTTCATCAAGAGCGGCGTACCCAAGTCCACCATCGGCAACGTCATCAACTGTTCCTATGATTCGGTGAAGCTGCGCGTCATTCATGAGATGTGTCAGGGACTGGGCATCAGCATTTCCGAATTCTTCGATTCTCCCCTGTTTCAGGAAGGCAACCTCGATCCGTAAGGCTCCGGCGCGATCACGCAAAGGAGCCTTTTGTTGTGGGTCAGATGATCCGGCTGTATTCCGGGGACACCCAGCCGACGCGCCTTCCGACCACCACGGCATGCCATCTGTTTTCGGCCGTGGCGACATACGGGCAGGTCGTGCCCGGCGCAAGCTGGGTGATGCGGCCGTATGTGAGGCCGTTTCCCTCGCGGATGTTGACCTTGCCGCCGTCCGAGACGATGACCACCGTTCCGGAGACGGGCGGTTTTTCCACATCCGGGGGCTCCGGCTGTACAGGCCGGCTGTCCTTTCCCCCATCCGCTGCGGCGTCCATCAGCGCGGCATGGCTTTTTTCTCCGTACTTGCCGTCCACCTCCAGCCCCGCGTCAGCCTGAAAGGCGCGGAGTGCCGCCTCGGTTTCCGCACCGAACGTCCCGTCCGCGCCGCAGCGGGGCAGCGCATACCCCAGCGACAGAAGCAGCTCCTGCAGGGCGCGCACGTCGCTGCCCTCCGAACCGTCCATCAGCAGACGGCTCCCCAGCGGGGTTTCCGCGGGCGTCTCATCGTCCGTGCTTCCCTGCAAGATCCCGTCGCCATAGTCGAGGAAGGGCAGACGGTACCAGCTCGTCCAGCCGCGCCCGGCGACCTTCGTTTTGACGCAGCCGTCCGCAAAGCTCTTCCATTCCACGGCCTCGCCGTTTCCGACATAGTAGCCCACGTGCCCTTCCTTGTGCAGCGCCAGCCCCACAACCTCCGGGAGCGTGTCAATGCCGCCCCAGTCCGCGCCTTTGCTCTTTGCATAGGTGAACATGGAATCGGCTCCCTTGTCGGGGCAGCCGTGGGAGCCGTAGCTGCTGGCGTAGCTTTTGTCCGTGCCGACGGACTCCAGAACGCCCTGCCCACCGCCGGTCCAGGCATACCCCTTGACCGCGCCGATGCAGTCGGCACAGACCTTTTTCTCGGAGATATCCTGCCTGTACCGCGCCGTGCGGCCGGAGGCGTAATGCGAGGGATACTGAGCCGCCTTTCGGCTGCGCAGGCTTTCCGTGCACTTGTACAGGCAGGTGCCGTACCAGTAGGGCTGGCCCACCATGGAGCGGCAGAAGGCCGCAAAGTGCTCGTTGGTCATGGGTGTGTGAACGCGTTCAGACATGGCATATTCCTCCTTTCAGGAGACGGCGGTCACTCGCCGCCGTCCTCCGTCTCGTCCGGCTCCTCCATGCGGTCGTGCAGCTGGGCCAGGATGCCCTTGAGCTTTTCGGGGATAGGCAGGCCCAGATGCCCCGCGTTTTCCAGCACGCTCACACCCTCGTTGGAGAGGTAAAAGCAGATCACGGCGCTGCGAAGCGCTTCTCCCGACCGTACCACATGCAGGTCCACGATGTGCGCCACGCCCACCAGCATGAGGATCAGCACCTTCTTGAAGATGCCCCGAAACCCCACGGAGCTGGACAGCTCCCGGTCGATCACCGCGCACATGATGCCGGTCACGTAGTCCATCACCATCAGGACGAGCAGCGCGGTCATCAGCCCGTCCACGCCGCCCACGAAGTACCCCAGCCAGCCGCCCACGGCAGCAATGGCCATCTGCAGCTTGGCCCATACCAGATCAATCGAAAAGTCACGCATGATGTTTCCTCCTTGTGATGGAAATAATACAAAAGCCGCCCGCATGGACGCCTCATGTTTCGGCTTCGATTTGCAAAGGCGCGTCTTCCTCCGGTGCCTTCCACAGCGCGGGCGCGGCCGGCGGCTGCCACCCGGCCTGCGAGGTGTGCGCCTGAATACAGGTATACTGCGCGCCGTCCTCCTTCGGGAAGGCCACCACGTCGCCGACCGCATAGGCGACGCCTTTCTCCCAGACGCGCACCGTGCCCTCGGCGACGATCTCCACTTTGTGCCAGAGGGCCGGGGTCTTGTCCGGCTGCCAGCCGCCCTGCGTGGTGTGTGCCTGAAGGCAGCGCCAGAGTGCGCCCTTGTATGTGAACACGTCGCCTACCTGCACCGCGACGTTCGCGCGCCAGCTGCGCCCCTCCAGCGCGGGCTGGACGGCGAGCAGCTCCTCATCCGAGATGCGCCCGTCCGCCACGGCGGTCCGAAGCAGCAGGCCCAGCACGTTTGGGAGCGCTTCATCCGCCGATACCGAGACAAAGCTCTCCAGCGGCAAAGCCTGCATGAGCAGCTCGTCCGTAAGTGCCGCGCCTTCTTCCAGCGATACCTCGTCCGGGAACACCAGCGCCTGCTCCGCCTTCACCTGCGCCATCTGAAAGGCGTCCCCGGACAGGTTGTAGGTCGTTTCCGACAGCCGTTTTGCCAGAACGAAAGAGGAGCGGATGAGCGTTCTCACCCGCCCCTC
>QAKH01000037.1 GCA_003343885.1 Clostridiales bacterium
GTATCGCCGTCAAATCTTAAAAATTTGACGGCGTCCCCGGGAGTCAAGAGGGTGCGCACACCCTCTGCGTACTTTTTTGGTACTTTTTTCGTACGAGCGAAAAAAGTGCGTACAATTCACACCGTTTGCGTGAACTAAACGCAAGCGAACAAACACAAATAAACGCCGGAAATATTTAATAAAATCCAAAGGAGATGATTTGATTGAAAGGCATTAAAGAACAAACCTGGATAAAGGCGGATTTTGCCAAAAAAGGCGACGTATGCCCGGTGTTTAAAAAAAGCTTTCAGCCAAAAGCCGATGTAAAATCCGCAAAATTGTACGTGACCGCCAAAGGCGTCTATACTGCCTTTCTGAACGATAAGCGGATAGGAGATACTATCCTCACCCCGGGCTGGACGGTTTACAGCCTGCGCCATCAGTATGAGGAATACGACGTAACCGATTTGTTGGCAGCAAATACACAGAATAACCTGTACATAGTAACCGCTCCCGGCTGGTACCACGGCGAAATATTGAAGCATCACTCCGCAAAAGCAAGACAGTCAGACTGGGACGCCGAAATAATCGCCTTGCTGAATATCGAATACGCCGACGGCACCGCAGAGCAGATAGCCTCCGATAAAAGCTGGTCCGTCGGTACAGGACCTGTAATTTCTTCGGATTTCTACGGCGGCGAGGTCTACGACGCACGCAAAGAGTACGGAGAGTTCGTTCCCGTAACCGTGTGCCCGGAAAATAAAACCGATATGCTTATCCCCGACGACTCCGACGGCGTGCGTGAACAAATACGCCTGTCACCCATCGATATAATCACAACGCCTAAAGGTGAAACCGTCATCGATTTCGGTCAGAATATAACAGGATACCCCGAAATAACGGTAAAAGCCTCCGCAGGAGAGAAAATTTCCCTCTCTTTTGCCGAAATTCTCGATAAAGACGGCAATTTCTATAACGAAAACTATCGCTCCGCAGTGTGCAGGTATGAATATACCTGCCGTGACGGATTTCAGACATATAAACCGCTTCTCACTTTTTACGGCTTCAGATACCTGCGTGTCGATGAGTTCCCGAAAAGCGCTGAATTAACACCTGATTGCTTTACCGCTGTCGCAGTCTTTTCCTCAATACGCCGTACCGGACACCTCGCAAGCTCAAACGCAAAGCTCAATCAGCTGTTTTCAAATATTTTCTGGGGACAGAGATGCAATTTCGTCGACGTTCCCACCGACTGCCCTCAGCGAGACGAACGCCTCGGCTGGACGGGCGACGCTCAGGTCTTTGTAAAGGCCGCAAGCTATAACTTCGATATCGAGCGCTTTTTCCGCAAGTGGACTAAAGATATGGCGGCGGATATAAAACGCTTCGGCAGAGTAGGTTTTGTCGTGCCGAACGTCTTCGATGACTCGAATACAAGCCCTGCCTGGGGCGACGCGGCGGTAATCGTGCCGTGGCAGATCTATCTGACATACGGCGATAAGTCGTTTCTTGAACAGAATATCGATACCATGATTTCCCACGTCGAGCTTATCACCTCCATGACCGAGGAGCCGTATACCTGGAAAGGCGGCACACATATGCACTGCTTCGGCGACTGGCTCGGCATGGACGCGCCTGCCGGAAGCTATAAGGGAAGTACCCGTGACGCGCTTATCTGTGCGGCTTACTACGCCTATGATGTCGAGATACTCGCAAAGGCGCTGGAAGCGCTTGGCCGTGACGCCTCTGATTATAGAAAGCTGTACGAAAAAATAAGAGAAAAATTCCGAAAGGATTTCCCGGAATACCTCACTCAGACCGAATACGTCCTCGCACTTCATTTCCGCCTTGCGGAGGATATGAAAAAATCCGCGTCAGAGCTTGCGGAAATGATACATAAAAACGGCGACCGCTTAACTACCGGATTTGTCGGAACTCCGTATCTCCTCCATGCGCTGAGCGATAACGGATACGCCGACCTTGCGTATACGCTCCTTTTGCAGGAAGCGTACCCGTCATGGCTGTTTTCGGTAAATATGGGAGCTACTACCATGTGGGAGCACTGGGACGGCATAAACGATAAAGGCGAAGTATGGAGCAAGGATATGAACTCCTTTAACCATTACGCCTACGGCTCGGTTGCCGACTGGGTGTACGAAAAAGCAGCCGGCATACAGCTTGACGAGAAAAATCCAGGCTTTGCTGCCGTTACCGTCGCACCTATTCCGGATAAAAGACTGGGAATGCTTGAAGCGTCAATTGATACAAGACACGGAACGGTAAGCTCAAAGTGGTACTATAAGGACGGAAAATGCCGTTATGAAATAACAGTGCCGGTAAATGCACGTATAATTATAGACGGCAAGGCACGGGAAGCAGAAAAAGGAACTTATTTCTTCTAAAATGAAACATAATGGGAAAGATTCAGTAAAAAAGCTTGTTAAGTCAACGCTTGAAAAGTATTCGTCCGGAAACGTAAACGCACAAGCACTGAAAAACATCTTGGGCGCAAAGGGTTATACCGTCATACGGTACAGCGCTCTTGACGTTTCGGAAGAAACCGAAAGGCTTATGTCCACACTTGGAGTGACAGAAATTTCCCGGCAAACCGACTCTTTTACATACTTGGATAACGTTCGCCGCATAGTTTTTATACGAAAGGATATTTCTGATGACGAATTCCTGTACCTTCTTGCCCTTGAACTCGGACGTATTCTCACGACTTCTTTCAGAGGCTCGTGCATTGTTTCCGGAAACTCGCAGGACGAGGCGGAGGCAAGGGAATTTGCTTATCATGTAACCGACATAGCCCGGCACGGGATATTTTATAACATGAGCAAATTCTATCCCATCCAGACTGTTATTGTTTCTGCGGTACTTGCCTCTTTCATAATCGTTTTTGCGTGTGTTTCTTTGGCACTTCCGGGATTGTACAGCAAAAATGCGTTGCAGAATGATACTAATCAGGAACTTGCTGTTTCGGCTATATCACGAGGCGTGGAAGATTCTTCAAAGCCGAATCAACAGGCGGAAGATTTGTCAGCACCGGAAAATCCCACGGCAGACGGAAACAGTTCGGAATACGAAAATAATCCGGACAGCCTTAACTCAAACATTATTACCTCCGAAGGCAATACCTCCGAAGGCAATAACTTGGATGGCAATAATTCGGGTGGTGTCAACTCACAACAAAATGTTAACCCGGCGGATAATCAGAACTTATCCAAAACTGCTGACAATTCCGGGGGCGTGGAAAACAGCACCGAGAGCGTTGAAAACACCGAAACTTCCGTAACCGGCACACAACAGACCGTGGATGAAAACTCTGCTTCTCAGCAGTCCTTTGTCGTACCGGAAGAACAGCGTGTATACTACGCAACGCCCAACGGTACAAAGTACCATCTGCCCGGCTGCGGTTACATAAAGGGCAAAGAAGTAAAAGAGCTGTCGCACGATGACATCGTCAGCGGAAAATATACGCCATGCTCACGTTGCTTTGGATGATTGGGTTAAAATATATAATAATTGGCAATTTGCACAAAAAACGCAATATTTTTTATATAATTTACGTATTTATATTTTTTCCGGAATGTAGTATAATCATAATGCATATATAAGTGCAGCAAAAAATAATTAAAAGGAGCAGTTGACATGAAAAAAAGAATCATGATAGCCGCTCTTGCAGTTGCAGCGGTTTTTGCACTGTCCGCTTGTAAGCAAGACGAGCAACCTGATGACACGGTAACACCGGATAACACAGATCAAAATCAGCAAACTCAGACAGATGACGGGTCAGACAATGAAGAACAAGATATAGACTATCTTTCGGATTTGTCCACAGAAAGATATGACGGATATGAATTCCGTATTTTGATCAGAAAAGACAAGATCACTGACCAGTATTTCGAGGAGCCTCCGGAGGATATTGTTGACGACGCAATATACAAGAGAAACAAGCTTGTAGAGGAAATGTACGGCATCACCATTACCGCAACCGAATCCTCAAGCAACGACTATGAAATAGACGCACTAAACTCTATTCTTGCAGGCGATGACGCATACGACGTTATATTCCCGCACTCAAGAGCTGCGTTTACATATGCTGTTCAGGGAGCGGTATACAACATCAACGACATCGAGGCAATCCATACCGAAAAGCCCTGGTGGTCACAGGATATAATAGACAGCTGTGATGTAAACGGACATTTGTATGTTCTCGACGGCGATATTTCAATGCACAGACTTTCATTCGCAATGTGTATGTACTTCAACAAGAGAATCTTTGACGAACTCGGTTTCGACTATCCCTACAAGGCAGTGCTCGACGGCGATTGGACGTTTGACGAATTTGCATACTATGCTAAAAAGGGTGGAAGCGACCTCAACGGTGACGGCGTTATGGATCCTGAAACCGACCAGTACGGTTTCTACTGCCAGGAATGGGGCGCTCCGATAGAGATACTTTATACCGGCGGTCAGAAGATTTACGATAAAAACGAAGAGGGCGTTCTCGAGCTAACGCTGTATTCCAACAAGACTGTTGAGATTTTTGATGAATTTTTCAGCCTTATGGACAATGAGGCTTGTTTCCTTCATTTGACCAATGACCCCAAGAATTATGACGGTCCTAATTTGTTCTCTGAAGGTCGTGCAATGATAGCCGGAAACAACCTCGGTTCTGCCAAGGGTTTCAGAAACATGGACGATGATTTCGGAATTATTCCTTATCCTAAATTTGATGAGGATGACGAATACGCAACTATCGTAAACGGTCACGCGCATCTGCTTGTTATTCCGATAACAGTTGAAGACGTTGAGCGTACCGGCTCAATTATCGAAGCGCTTTGCGCAATCGGTTCACGTGACGTTGTTCCTGCGTTCTATGATGTTTCACTTAAGACAAAGTACACTCGTGACGAAGAGTCTGAGGCAATGATGGATATTATTAAGGACAGCGTCGTATACGATATCGGATACGTTGCCGGCGGTGTCGGAGGCCTTTCTTCCGTAGGAAGAGAGCTTGCGCGTTCTACAACTCATGATTTCGCTTCTTACTACGCTGCGCAGGAAAGCAGTGCGCAGATAGCGCTTGAGGAATTCAATGAATCATACGGCGGAATAGAAGCTGACTGATATAGGATTTACGATTTACATAAAGGCTTAATGCCTGTAAATGAGTCGATGTCCGACCTTTCAAAGGTCGGACATTTTTTATTTGTATACGTTTGTATACGGATTATAAAGTATGTGTTCATAAAGTATGTGTTCAGTGATTTAAAGGCGGTATTTGTAAAAGCAAAAGAGATAAACGGATAAATATTGATAAAAAACTTTATGAAATTGCTTTTAATGCTTGCAAAGCTCGGAAGCGGTTGGTATAATGCACTTAAGAATAATGGAAATCCGGAGTGATTTTTATAAATACTGCGTTATTAGTGGCAGCGCTTTTTGCCGCCCTGCTTTGCGGCAAAAATATTGTTTTTCCCCCGCTTTTTCTAAAAAAGCGGGCGGGGTTTGGGGTGGAACCCCATAAAAACGGGGTATGGGGCAGAGCCACATCATACATCATTCAAGACATATGTAATATTTTAACAATATTTTACAAACATATACCGATGTTTCAACAAATGTTGGTTTAAAATTTATAAAAAAATACGCATGAATGTTCTGAAATTGGGCAAAAACGATTGACAAGCAGTGCAAATCGTGGTATTATTGTATCGGTAATAGTTTACTTCTATAATCGGAGGTGTTGTATGCTCAGAAACTCAGTGAATAGAAGCAAGCGGATTATTGCGGTACTTCTCAGTGTGATTTGTATTGCTCTGTGTATGCCGACTGCGGCGTTTTGCGCCGAACAGCAGACCGATACGGAAGACGGCGTGATGTTCTTTGACATAGGCGCTCCCGACGAAAACGGTTTTTTCGACGTTGTTTTCAGTATGGAAAAAACACAGTTTTTGGTGTGCGAGGTTGCGTTAAGATTTAATAGCAGGGCGGTTGCACCGGTAACATCAGACGGTGCTCCGGCAGCTTACTTTGCGGAGTTTGCTTCTGCATACACGTCAGACGGCATTATGCGGATAGGCGAAAAGCTGGACGCAGAAAAAGGGTATTTCCTGTTCACATTGTTTGCCCAACCCGGTTCCGACGGAGAATATGTAAATTCGAACGGCATGCTGGAATTTGATGAGAAGCAGGAACTTTACAGATTTCGCTTTAAGCGTATATCCGATGAAAACAGCGGATTTGAAATTGCATCAATATACGACGGCGGCGTGTACGACGAGTTTTTCCCCGACGGTGCCGTGATTACGAGTACAGTCAAGGAAAGACCTGTCGCAAAAGTCGTGATTACGGACGGTGAAAACGTTTCGGAAAGTAAGACTGTGTATTATTACTACTCCGAGCTGTATCCAGGGAATTTTACGGTGGAACAAAGACTTGAAAACACGGTTTATCTTGTTGTCGGAGATTATGCGGCGGCAGTTGACGGCTCGTTAAAGGCTATTGATCCAAGTAACAGACAGGTTGTTCCGTACGAAAAAAACGGAGAGGTATTTTTCCCGGTTCGCTTTGTATGTGAAAGCTTAGGATATACGGTTGAATGGGACGAAGCGACTCAAACGGCTTCAATAACAGATGTTGACGGCAGTTCTTCCGTTATTTACGTGTCGGAGAACAAGGCAAAAGCCGGAGAAAAGACGTTTGAAGGCGGAATAGAGGTTGTCAACGACCGTATTATGGTTCCGTCGCAGCTTCTTGCGGAGCTTTGTTCTGTAAGAGTAGCCGACGTTGGAAGCGGTTTTGTGTTCTATGACAGCATAGTGGAATGGGATTCCGAAAGAGAAGCCGAGAAAGAAGCTGTTGCGGCAATGGAATACGTAATGATGCCGTTTTTCAGAATGTTTATATAGCAGACAGCAAATATATAATACGAATGAAAGGATGATTCACTCAAATGAAGAAAATTGTTTTGACAATGCTGGTCATTGTACTTGCGGCATGCACCTGCGTTTTGGCCGGCGCAGTTCCGGCGGAGTACGAGCCGGACGGTACCGGAGCGTTTCAGATATCGTATGACGGGGCAACACCCGGAGAGTACTATGCGCTTGTGATAGTCAGCGGAATTGCCGAGGAGGGTACGGCTCCGCAGATTACAGAACAGAGTATTCAGTATATTGATCAGCTTACAGCAGGTTCCGACGGAGTTGTAACATTTGACAATGTTCTTTTGAGAACCGACGGCACGGAAGCAAGCGTTTATCTTGGAGGAAGCGATTTTGACAGCGCTCTCTTGCTCGGATATGTAAATAAAGGCGGTTCGGTTTCCGAATACACCGTAAGCGGCACGATATCTTCAGATTCTTCAAAAGACGCTTCTGTTAAGCTTACCAGCGTTGTAGATTCGGCGAGCGTTTATACTATCACTACTGCTGACGGCGTTTACACCATTACCGTTCCGGCGGATACCTACAAGTTTGAGGTTACCAAGCCGGCGCACCTCTCCTACACTAAAAACGAGCTGGTTGTCGATGATAACACCACCGTTGACGTTGTGCTTAAGGGCGGAGATATAAACGGAGACGGAAGCATTTCTTATCTTGACCTTGGAAATATGTTAGGTGCTTATAACTCAAATTCTGACTCGGCAGATATTACGGGAGATGGTATCGTTGACTATCTTGATTTGGGTAAGTTGCTTGGAAATTATAACGAAACAGCAATTGTTGAGTAAAAAGGAGTTAATTAGTTATGAAAAAAACACTTAAGGTTTTAACTTTTGCAGTTGTTTTAATGGCTTTGTTTACCGTCATGGCTTTTGCAGAGAGTGTTACTTACACAATGGTTCCGATCGACGAAGAAGCCGGACACTATGACTTGGTTATAAATGTTAAATGTACAGGAGAGGGAAATGTTAGAACTCTTGCTACAACATTTACATTTAATAACGAAATTCTTAGACCTGCTGACTGCTCTGATTATACAGAGATTCCTTTGGAAACTGTTACAGATGAGCCGATCTATCCTGCTTCAGTTCAAGCTGGCAAAAAGACATACAGCTATTCGTTGACAGATAACAAATGGACTACCGAAGGAACAAAAACATCACTGCTTGTAACTGCCTATACTACAGACTTTGATCAGTTTGATGCAACAGATCTTGATGTTTTAACAATTTCTTTTGTGCTTGCTGATGGTAAGAAAATAACCGATATTAAGGAATCTGATTTTGTAATTGATAAGATTTATTTGTCTACAGGTGCAAACGGAGAGTTTGGTTATAACGAACCCACAATTCCCACCGAACTTCCTTTTGAAAACAATGTCCCCACTAAGACAGAGGCTTTGACAATCCCCGTAACTGCCGGAGACGTGATATATCTTCAGGACGGAACTTCAGCAGTTGCTGAAACCACCGGAGACTATGAGATTCCTGCTGATGACGGATACGTAACCGTTAATACCGGATATGACTCACAGAAGGTTTACCTTGTTGAAAGCGGCGTTGTTTCCGAGCAGACAGATCTTCGTGACGGCGTACTCGGAACTAATGCGTCAGCTATTCGTAACGACCGGGTTGCATCCGGAATTCGCTTCAAATCTTCTTTCCTTACCGTGCTTAAATCAAGTGTTAAAGAATACGGATATCTCGTAACTGTTGAAAGCGACTATAACGATCTTCCGGAAGATTACGAGCTGAATATGGCGCTCGTTGGTTCCCGCAAGGCAAAGAAAGGCGTAGCGTACAGTAAGGCAGACGGTATAGATATTTCCAATGGAACCGAAGCTGAAAGAATTGTTGTTACAATGGTAACAACCGGTGTGCCGCTCACTAAGGAAGCCGTACAGACAAATATCGTTGCCCGTCCGTACTATATCCTTGAAAACGGAGCGGTTATCTACGGTGAACCTGCAAAAAGACAGGTAATCGAAGTAGCTCTTGCAATAAAGAAAGAGGACGGAGCAGCATACAATGAAAACAAGGCGTATATCGACGATATTATTTCCCTTGTTTCCGAAGAGGAACTGGAAGTAATAATTCAGCTCGGTCCGCTGTTCTAATGGAAAAATGTGTTTTGTACGCTGCAAATAGAGTAAAGATGAAATGTGAACGGCAATTCGTAAAAATAATAGATAAAAGCTTTGCTTTAGACAGGCGTGCAACAATATTTATAACTGTATAATACTTATAATAATCAAAGGGCATCCACCACAAGGACGAGGGATGCCCTTTTGCGTGCACAAAATACAAAATACATTTAATTTAATTTTTTGTAAACAATAATAAGTGATGTTGACTTGCGTCGCATAATGATGTAAAATAGTAATTCAATTAAACACAATGAGCCCATGAATGCATAATATATGTATGACATACAGACATACATGGCTCTTGTAAGTTTTGCCGAGAAAGGATAAACAGCAATGAAAATTCTTTTAACCGGAGGCGCCGGGTATATCGGAAGCCACACAGCAATCGAGCTGATAAACAAAGGACATGAGGTAGTTATCGCAGATAACTTCTATAATGCAAAACCGGTCGTTATCGACAGAATAGCGGAAATATCGGGTGTTAGACCAACTGTCTATACGGTAGACGTTTCGGATAAAGCGGCGCTGCGCAAGCTGTTTGAAGAAACTACACCTGACAGCGTCATCCATTTTGCCGGATATAAAGCGGTTGGCGAGTCGGTAAGAAAACCAATTGAGTATTATAGGAACAATTTGGATACCACACTCACGCTTCTTGAAACTATGCGTGAATTTGGAGTAAAGCAAATTGTGTTCAGTTCGTCGGCAACAGTCTACGGCGTTCCTGAAAGCGTACCGCTAAAGGAGAATATGCCCACAAAAGGCTGTACCAATCCGTACGGCTGGACAAAGTATATGATTGAACAGATATTAAAAGATGTCTGTGTAGCATACAGCGATATGAGCTGTGTTCTTTTAAGATATTTTAATCCGGTTGGAGCGCATTCGTCCGGACGTATCGGAGAAGATCCGCAGGGAATACCAAACAATCTCATGCCGTATATCTCACAGGTTGCGGTAGGAAAGCTGGAAAAGCTGTCAGTTTTCGGCTCGGATTATCCGACGCATGACGGCACCGGAGTCCGTGATTATATACACGTTGTGGATCTTGCGAAAGGACACGTTTGCGCAATAGAGTATGCTAAGTCGCATACAGGAGCAGAAATTATAAATTTAGGTACAGGCGTAGGATATAGCGTCTTGGATATCGTAAAGGCGTTTGAAAAGGCGACAGGGAAGAAGATTCCGTATGTTATGGCGCCGCGCCGCGCAGGAGACGTTGCAGAATGTTATGCCGATCCGGCAAAAGCGGAAGAACTGCTCGGCTGGAAAGCAACGTATACTCTTGAAGATATGTGCCGTGACTCCTGGAACTGGCAAAGCTCAAACCCCAACGGCTATGAAATGTAATATGGTTTAAATAGCCGTAAATGTTACGATGGTGTGTTGCCTAAAAGAAGTACGAGAACGAGGGATTTATGGGGGGTCACTCCATAAATCGAACGAAGGATTTATGGGGCTCTGCCCCAAACCCCGTCCGCTTTTTTGAAAAAAGCGGAGTAAAAACAATATTTTGCCGACAATTTTGCCGACAAGTATCCCACTCATTTCATTCGTGCGATACTTGTCGGCTTTTTACAAATTGAGTCGGCAAATCCCCCCGATTTACAAAACTTAAAAATTTTAACAAAACACTACCCAGTTTTAAATCCGCTGTCTCAAGACTGTAAAAATCTGTTTACATGCGTCTAATGATAATCCGGTATCACCGTAAAACACGCGGAGCGAAGCAGAGGCGGAGTTTTAAGGCGTTATTGGGTGGCGAGAGGGATCTTTATTCACTCTTGAGCAAATTAAGCGCATAAAAAAACAAGACGGCATAACCAAGTTATACCGTCTGTTCCAAAACTTATGTTTTTGTTTTTACTCTGCCAGAAAGACAAAGCATTATTTACCGCATATATGCGGCAGAAGAAACAAGTAACTGATTACTTAATTTCAACAGTTGCTCCGGCAGCTGTGAGCTTAGCCTTGAGATCTTCAGCTTCTTCCTTGGAAACGCCTTCCTTGAGAGGCTTGGGAGCGCCTTCAACAAGGTCCTTGGCTTCCTTAAGACCGAGACCGGTGATTTCACGAACAACCTTGATAACACCGAGCTTGCTGTCGCCTGCAGCAGCGAGAATTACGTTGAATTCTGTCTGCTCTTCAGCTGCAGCTGCGCCTGCTGCGGGAGCTGCTGCGCCTGCAACTGCTACGGGAGCAGCGGAAACGCCGAATTCTTCTTCGAGTGCCTTTACGAGATCTGCAAGTTCGAGTATGGTAAGTGTCTTGATTTCTTCAAGAATCTGCATAGACTTTTCTGATGCCATTTTAAATTACCTCCGTTATAAGATATTCGTTTTGTTAAGTTAAATGAAAGTTGAGACCTTGAACTCCTTATGGTATAATGGTTTTA
>QAKH01000028.1 GCA_003343885.1 Clostridiales bacterium
CGGTATCGCTACCACTGGATTTTGAGTCCAGCACGTCTGCCAATTCCATCATTCCGGCGTTTATAACGGGGATATTATATCACAGGCCTTGAAAAAATGCAACAGTTTTTTTAATATTTTTTATTTTCCACAGCGTAAACCATTTCTTTGTTTGAAATTAATCGGCATACAAGTATGAAACTTCAACGGCAATTCACCGTTTTTACGTATTGACAGCCGTGACACTTATTGGACAGTAAAAGAAAGCTTTATTGCTTGTCATTTACGGTAAGTTTTTCAAGCAGTCGTTATAACATTGACTAATAAAAATATTGATTTTAAAGCATATGTGTGTTATAATTGCTATAGATTATTGTTGAATCAGGAATACCGTCAAACGGAGGATTTTGATGATGGCAAATTCGGAAAACCTTTTTTCCCGCTCTTTTCGCGGATTTTCACCTGACGAAGTGGTAGCTTACATAGATGAGCTTAACCGCTCAATTTTCAATGTCAAAAAGCAGTATGAATCCCAGATTTCCCAGCTGAACGAGGAAATATCAGCTCTAAGAGACGCAAACGAAAACCTTTCGCATCTTAAAGATGAACTTTCGGAAAAAGACAATCAAATTGCTCTCCTTAAGGAAGAAGTTGAACGTCTTACGATTGACACTGAAAACCAACGTTCCGCTATTGCCGCTCAAGCCGATGTCGACCTTGCGCTGCGCAGTGAAAACGAAGAGCTGAAAACCTCCGTCGAAGCATTGAACAGAAAATGTTCTGCCATGGAAGAAAACGCAAAAGAATACGAATCAATGGTGGCTGACGTCAACTCCATCCTTTCCTCTGCAAGAAGAAAAGCTACAGATTTGATAGACGAAGCCGAAAAAAAAGCAAAAAATATTATAGACAATGCCCATGACGCCGCAAAAGAACATGCTAACCGCATAATTGCCGAGTCTGACGAGAAGGTTAATGAAAACATAAAAAAAGTCAAATATCTTTACAGGCGCCAGGATGAGCTTGCAGAAATATTCAAAGAGCATAAGGCAAAGGTTGACAACTTTTTTGCTTCCCTCTCCGACAAAGACTCGAAAAATTAGTTTTTCTGTGCTTTTTCCTGCACTTTACTTGTTATTTGTCATAACCACCTAATATATATTTACTTTGGAAGGCGACACTATGTCCATTGTACACGTACATACCGATCAATTAAAAAGCTTAATATCTTCTATAAGAGCCGGCGACGAAGTTTATCTCACCGGAACCATTTACACCGCAAGGGACGCCGCTCACAAGCGTATAAAAAACCTTATTGAAAATAATCAGCCGCTTCCGTTTGAACTTGACGGAGCAGTTATATATTATGCCGGTCCGACTCCTGAACGTCCGGGTTCACCTATCGGCTCCTGCGGACCGACTACATCGTCCCGTATGGACTCATACACTCCCCTTTTGCTTGAACACGGATTATTGGCTATGATAGGCAAGGGTCCGCGCTCGTCCGAGGTAACAAAAGCGATTGTCCGGCACGGTGCTGCTTACTTTTGCGCAATCGGTGGCGCAGGAGCTCTTGCGGCGTTAGCTGTGAAAAAGCTTGAGGTAATTGCGTTTGAAGATCTTGGGTGCGAATCGGTCAAAAGATTGACTATTGAGGAATTTCCACTGCTATGCGGAATTGACTGCACTGGTGGAAGTATCTTTGATAACAAAAACATTTAGTTACCTGTTTTATTACACGTTATTACACCATTATAAATTACACGGTTATTGTTATATACTTATATATACAACCTTAGCACAGAAAGGACTGTAAGTATGAAGATTAAAGACGGATTTATCCTTAGAAGCGTATCCGACGCATATGTAGTAGTGCCTTTAGGCGAAGCGGCAAAGACTTTCAACGGTATGATTACACTGAACGAAACCGGTGCTTTCTTATGGAAAAAGCTTTCAGAGTCAGATGTTGACGAAAAATCACTTGTGGACTCTCTCCTTAATGAATATGATGTTTCAGTGGACCTTGCCCAAAAAGATGTGTCAGCTTTCGTTGCAAGGTTACGTGACGCACAGTTGTTGAACGAATAAATTCCTGCTCTCGGAGATGTGAGTCTTAGCTTTCCATAAAGCTTTCTATAAATTAAAGTGAGTTTTTACCAAGATATGTACTCCGCTTTTATAAGTTAGGACTATACGCTGTGCCAAAGATTTTTATAATAGTTTGCAGGCGCATGCTGAAGGAAGGAAAATGCAAAAGGAAGCCTTAATTTTCCGGTATATATCGGAATACCTACGTGCTTAAACCCAAACAGTGCCGGCGGAACTTTCGTTACTATATCGTTTCCGTTTACAATTCTAAGAGTCTTAAACACACGTTTATTATAAGATTTTGAGAACGCCTTGTTCCCGACTCTCGGGCAGCCGAACAGGTACGCCTGCACGTCTTTATGGGGAAAATTGTACTGTATATCGACAGCGCACAGGACGGCAAGTGCCGCTCCGAGGGAATGACCTGTTACAATTACTCTGCATGCTCCCTGAGGGATGAGGTCATGAATTTTTTTTCGTACCGACTTATATGTACGCAGAAAACCTTCATGGACGCGAATCTCCGTATCCGTATTGTCATATGGAACGCTGCGTTTTGCAAAACAAAAATTGTTTATCCAATTTCTTTTCGAATCAGTACCTCGAAAAGTAACTGTTACGCTCCCCTCCCTTATTCTGACAAAACATTCAGTGTCCGTTTTTTCGTCTTCGACCACCACCATTTTTGTACAACTGCAAAGAGGTTGATTATCTCGATATGCTATCGACGACAATTCTAACATACGCATCATTTCAAACTTATTCATTATTCCCACTCCCCGGTATATAATTTTGGTGCTCGCACATCTCTTCGCCGGTATCCGAAGTTAACGGGTCCCCGACTACAAAATTCTCATTTTAACACCTATATAGTACATATTATGAAAAGGGGAAAAAATAATGCCTGTACTTACTCCAATTTTAAAGAGCAGCCCGTTAATCAAAAGGGAAGCAAGACCTATACTTACAAAGGACGACATACCTTATGAGGCTTCTCTCATTTTTAACGCCGGTGTTGCAAAATTTGCCGGTAAATACGTTATGGTGTTCCGTAACGACTATGGGACGAACGAAGAAACCTTTGCCTCCGGCAAGAATTTTGAAGGAACTTCTGTTGGCGTAGCCATCAGCGACAACGGTATCGACGGCTGGGAGGTTCGCTCTACGACTCTCATTGACAGCGCTGATATTTCTGACGGTGAGATTCGCCGCTTATACGATCCTCGTATAACCATTATAGACGGAAAACCGTATCTGTGTCTTGCCATGGACACTGCTCACGGAATACGCGGATGTGTTGCGTCGGTAAACGACTCTTTTGACAAAATAGATATTTTAAGCGTTTCCGCTCCTGATAACAGAAACATGGTTCTGTTTCCCGAAAAAATAGGCGGTCGCTATGTACGTCTTGAGAGACCGTTCCCGGTTTACGGAAGAGGCGGAAAAGACCGTTTTGATATATGGATGTCAAAATCCCCTGATTTACGTTTCTGGGGCGATACAAGCCTGCTCCTTGGCGTTGAGGACGTTCCTTTTGCTAACGATAAAATCGGTCCGGCAGCGCCGCCTGTAAAAACAGATAAGGGCTGGCTTACAACTTTCCACACGGTTGACATTGACGCTTCCAGAGGCAAGAACGGATGGGAACAGACATGGAAAAAGAGATACTGTGCCGGAATAATGCTTCTTGATTTTGAAGATCCTTCAAAAATAATCGGCATGTCTAAAGAACCGCTTATCGCTCCCGAAACGGTTTATGAAACCGACGAAGGTTTCCGGCAGAATGTAATTTTCCCGGGCGGAATGATACTTGAGCCCTCAGGTGAAGTGAAGATTTATTACGGTGCAAGCGACACCGTTGAATGTCTTGCAAGAGCTGACGTGAACGATCTTTTGAAGCTTTGCTCCGAAAAGAAGTAATTTAACCGATACTGACTAAAACGTCCGTCTGAAAAAAATCAGACGGACTATTTTTATATGTTTCACAGCCGGAAAAAATATTTGATCTCAAACAGAAAGCCGCAACAAAATTCACTGCTGCGGCTTTTCTTTACGACAGTTTACATTAAGAAGTGTAATCCGTCAAATATTTTATTTTAGCTGTGCTTTTATTCCTCAACCGGCGTTACTACTACATTATCTATATAATAGTTTACGCTGCTTTCTCCTACGGGATTTGCATATATGGAGAACTGATCGCTGCTTCTGTCCTTGCTGTTCGCGTCGACAGTATGCTCAAACGAGCAGTGTACCCAGCCGTCCGCAACCGACAATGTCTGCGACATTCCGGTTATATGGTCTGTTTTTCCTTCCGAATCAGTATATATCATATTACACATAACTGACGTTTGAAGTTCCGGATCGGTTCCGTTAAGGTCGGTGCCTAAACCGGCAAGCTTAACGTCAAATTCAATTGTATATGTTGTTCCGGGAGTAAACTCGCAGTCCTGACGGAAATATGTCCAGTTCTTGCCTGCGTTTGAAGCAACACGGTACACTTTATTTCCCTCATTTTCAGGATCGTCGACAATTGTTATCGTAGCGTTATTGGAAACAAAGGTTGACGCGCCCTGTTCAGCGTCGCCGTTGCGTATCTCAAACACACCGGGTTCCGGCTCAACGTAAACGAAGTTTTCATCCTCTACGAAACGCATATACTCGATCTCAATCTTACCCATTGCGTTGAAAGGATCGAAACGCAGTTCCTTAATAGTTCCCTGCCAATCAGGTACGGTAGAAAGGTCTACGGTGTAAACTTCCCATTCGTCTCCGCTGTCGGTAGAGTTCATCTTCGCCTTTATTGTTGTTGCTTCTCTCATCGCTGTAACCGTATCGGTTGTAAAGTACATTGTGAGGCTTTCGGGATTTTCCTTTTCGTACTTGTATCTGACTTTAATCTCAAAGGTCTTATACTTGGCAGCTATGAGATTTACATCTTCACTGAGCGTTATAATCGGGTCGTTTGTTGTTACCGTCGTTTCAGCCGTCATATATCCGTCCGCGGTAAACAGTCTCATATGAGATGAGCTCCATCCCTCTGTGTCACCGGGTGTGTCAAACTCCCACTGACCGGGTGTACGATCCGCCATCATATCATAATAGTACTTTTGAGTTGTCGTTATATCTGCCTCGCCCTCTTCGTTGAAGACGCACTCATATCCGACATCCTCACAAAGCTGCTGTATCGGTATCATCGGCAGTCCGTCTACCAGATACATTGTGTATCCGAGATCCTTTTCCGCTCCGTCAAGCATATACTTGTCTGAACCTACAGTGTATACAACCTCGTGGTGATTGAGTTCAAGAGTGAGTACCTTTGCGTCAGCGTCCCATACATAGTATGCGTTAAGCAAGTAGTCAAGCGCTATCTTGGGATCGAATGCTATCAGATATTCTCCGTTATCTGATGTCTCCGGATAAAGCTGCATTTCAGCTTTCTTGCCATTAATATATATGTTTCTCGAAACGCTTTCCGACTTCTTCATAAACTCCGTACTTACAAGTAGGAAGTAGTTCTTAACAGGGTCTCCCTCGCCCTTTGCGGTCTGTCCCGGGTCAACACGCAACGCGGTTATATTATCCTTCCATGTTGAAACCTCGGACATATTTACAATGTATGTTGCAACGCCATCTTTATCGGTACTAAAATGTGTACCCTTGGAGCTGTTCCAGTTCTTATCCTCTGAAGTAAGGAAGTAAATTTCGACATTCGTGCCTTTAGGAACATTGAGCGTAAGGCGCAAAGCCGGATTGTCTACCGCCGAAATGCTGAATCCTGTAGCCGTTATAAGAGTATCTCCGTCTACCATACCTTCAAGGCCTTCGGAAGTAAATTCATATGTGCTTGTGTTGCCAACTGAAATATTGCTGCTATTTGTATAATCGATTGTATACGATGTTTCAAGCTCGTCTTCGTCTACTGAAAAATCATAATATCCGGTTTTTCTGAGAAGATGTCTGTACTGCGGATACAGATGATTTATTCTTTCTTTTTGCGCTGCCGTAGGAACAAGATTGAGCGATTCGTCAGGCTCTTCGTCAGTATAAACAGTTCTGAGCGCGTCAAGATAACCGAATCCGCCGTTTCCGTTTGACGGCATGATATAAGTTCCTTCACCGTACTCGTTCCATGTAGAAAGCATTACAAAGTTTTCCTGCCATGTCCCTTCTTCCGCATACTCCGGCAAGTACTCGTCACGAACCCAGGTGTGGGCAGTTTCGTAATCCTCCGGGGTCATCATCGGGTAGCGGATGCCGTGCCACGGGATACTGTTAAAGCCGACGCTTATAGTAGGAACAGTGTACATAGAAGTATTTTTTGCACTTTCAAGTATTTTGTTCTGATTTACGGAAACCTGATATCCGGAATTTCCCCAGTTGTATGCGCATGATCCGTCAAAGCCCATTGCTGAGAGCGAATTTGATGAAGAACCGTTCGCAAGGAATATCATTCCGTCATAACCGAGTGTCTTTACCTGTTCTTCAAGGTAGTCAAACGCTTCCTTGACGCCTGACTCGCTTCCGAAGCATGAAGGAAGATTTGTAGATCCGAATACGATAAGCACAAGCTGGTTGTCTATCGCCATATAACGGGGATCCTTGAAGTAGTTTTCCATGAAATACGGTACATAGTACTGCTTCCATGCTTCAAGATCCTTAGGACGCGCGGCGTTTGAAGCTTCCCAAATCAGGCAGTATTTCATAGCGTCGCTGTATTCAGCATACATATAACCGTCATGCAACTGAGCTGCGTTTCTGGGATCCTTTATAGGAGAAGCGTTGTTATCAGCGTACCAGCAGAACGCCTGGAAGTCAATGCCATGTTCAACCATGTACTTGATTTCCCAGTCTGCCGTTTCTGGAACGCCTTCATCATAGTATCCGAGCACGGGTTCAGCGTCGTCATATGCGGAAACACAAGACCATCCGAAGTGTGTTCCGTTTCTCCAAAGCGAGCAGATGTTAATACCAACGGTATACTTTTCTTCTCCTGCCGGCTTAACGGGTTCCGGAACGTAATCTTCGTGATATACCTTTTCAAACACGCTTACGTTGTCAAAGTTGACAGCTGCCGCACTTGAGTTTGAGAGACATATATTGTCAATCGACGTTGTCGCTTCAGTAAGGTCTACCTCAGCTACCTCTCTGCCGTTAACCCATATAACCGCCTTGTTTTCAAGCGTTTTAGCCTCAAGGCGTATTCTGTACCAGAGATTATGCACATAATTGTCATATACTTTAACGCCGTTCGCGTAGAAGTTATTCTCATCAGAGGTAAAGTTGACAATCGACTTCTCTCCGCTCTTCATTTCAAAGCCTATGCTCTGACCTTCTGTCAGATTGAACTCGGTATTCGCTATAACCGTTCCTGAAACCGGATTGAAGTACTTGGAAGCACTTCCTTCGGTTATCTTAAGCATACCGCTGTTGTTAACTGCGTTTGTTCCAACCCAGTCAAAAGGCAGAGTTCCGTCGGTATACCATGCAAAGTCATTGTTTACCGCATAGTTTGCAGTAATCTTCATGGTTCCGAAAGAAGCTACGGCTGTGCTTTCCTCGCTTGTTGCAAAGCGGAAATTGAGAAGATTTGTGTCCTCTCCGGTAGTTGCAAGCGGATATGTACCGTAGTTTTGCTTGTTGATAATCGTTGTACTGCGATTGTTATCCAAGTCAACGGATATATTGAAAGTAAAGCCTGTCAGTTCTTTTGCGTTTTCCATGAGCGTAGTATAGCTTCCGTCAGGACCGAGAAGCTTCCAGGCGCCGTCGATAGTAATCAGCTGATATACAAGCTCATCGTTATCGTTGCGGTATTCCAATGAGAAACCGTCAAATCCGGACGTCAGGCTTACCGTGTTTTCAAGAGTAATAACGCCGGTCGTGATTTTATTGAATTCACGAATCATCGCCGTTCCCTCGGTCTCGCTTATATCTGCAAGAGAGCCGTATCCGCCTTCTATGCTTGTACGGGGAACACCGCCGCGGTTATCAAGCACCCAACCGGAATTTATCCCCTCCTTGTTACCTGTGTACGATGTATTATACACAAGTGTATACGCGTCGTCGTTTGCAACAACGTCAAGCGTTTTGGAAAGGCGGTTTTCGGGAAGTGCGACACGGTTGATGATTGCAGCAGCTTCCGCACGTGTTATATTGTCCTCCGGACGGAAATTGCCGTATGAATCGCTTCCCATTACAACTCCTGCCTTATAAAGAGTCATAAGCTGAGCCTGATACGGGAGGCTTTCGTCAACGTCCGGAATTTCAGCAACGTCATTCTTTGCGGTAAAATAACCGTCAGGCATTGCGCCCTCAAAAATCAGTGCCAGTTCATAACGCTTTGCGGGACGGTCGTAGTTGTCAAACTGTCCTTCAGCAACAAAGCCCTTTGATACAGCGTAATTTACGTAGGGAGTATACCATTCTCCCGACGCAGAAGTATCAATTGTTTCACCGGCATAAATAGCCGCCGCACGAGCTGCCATGGTAATGGCTTCGGCTACAGTTACGTTACCGTCTGGCTGGTACAGGCCTTCGCCTGCTCCGGCAACCAAACCGAGCTCATATGCGTTCGCTACCTCGGTCGCATACCATTCGGTCGACGGAACATCCGTAAACAGACCTTCGGTATACGTATTTGTCTTTGTAAAGCCGGCGGCAAAAGCCGAAACTGTGAGCAGCGCAGCCGTAAGCGTTACGCCTGCAGCCATCTTCAAAGACAAAACAAGATTTTGCTTTTTCATAGTTTTTCTCCTTTTTTTGCAGTATTTTTATACGGGATATCCCGAAAAAAATCTATTTTCATTTTATCACATAACGCATATATTGTCAATAAATGCACATTATTATTGGCATAATCAACAATTAAATACAGCAATTTGCACAAAGGCGCAAATGCTTTATTTACATATCGTCCCGCAGACTTTGAGCCTTATACAATTCACGGTATTTTGCGGGCGGCACGCCAAACTTACTGCCGAACGCATTGTAAAACCATGAAAGATTCTGGAAGCCGCACTCGTAGCAGACGTCGGCGGCGTTGAGATTGCTTGCTAAAAAGAGATTTGCCGCGTATGACAGGCGAAGGTCGTTTACATATTCCGAAGGAGTTATATTATAGTATTTTTTTAAACACCTCGTTGCGTGTTCTCTTGAAACGCCTGCCAAATCAAAAAATTTATTTTTCCCTCAATGAAATTTTTAGGGATTTTCATTTTTTCGTAAGCATTTTCAAGCCAGAACGGTATTTTTTCTCCGGTTTCTCCGGCAGTATTTCCGATATCTGCGAAATATCCGGCAAAAACGTCGGCGAGAAGAACACGCATTTCAAATTTCAGCTTGGCTTTATCGGTAAAGTTTACAGTATTAAGTCTTGCGAATTTCATATACAGCGAACGGGTTTCACTGTCGGAGAGCCTGACTGTCGGCGGAAGAGGACTCTCAAGCAGTGCCCTTGACGGAAAACCTTCTCCGAGATATGAGAACAAGAGATTCAGAGTATTTTCCGAAAACGCAAGGTTTACCATTTCAAAGTCTGCGTCATAATTTTTATAGTCGTGCTCGTCGTCCTTGCGGACAAATATCAGATAACCGCCGGTTATCCGTTCCGATATACCGTTGACAAAGTGTATTGCACTGCCGCCGGTTGTAAGAAAAATTTCATAGTATTCATGACAATGCGGAACAAAGTGCTCGGTAGCAGTTTTTACGAATCTGTACCTGCACTCAGACTGCTCGTCAAGGTGCTTGCTCGCTTTCAGTCTTTTTACCATTTTTTCCCACGTACCTTTTGTTTGCGTTGCTTATTAAAAAATAATTGCCACGCTTGATTTATATTTTCTAAATATCATAATACCATAATAATAAAATCACGTCAACATATGAAATTACCAAAGTTATGTTGTAATATAGGAATAAACAAAGAAACGCCGGGAGGTAGTAAAATGACATTTATTGAGGAGAAAATACGAGTTACGCTCGAAAATCTGCAAAACCTTATAGTTACCGAACGTGTCCGCATTACCGACATATCTTTTTTCCGGTGCGGATACAAAAACGCGAACACTCCGCCGAAAGACGCAGCATGGCAGACGTTTTCAAACGGAGAGCCGATAAAATTCGAAAAAGACTCCCACGCTTGGTTTCATTTCAGAGTAAATGTTGCCGAAAGCCGTCCGTCAGAGCGCACGTATCTGAAATTCACCACAGGCAAGGAGGGCGAATGGGACGCAATGAACCCGCAGTGTACCGTTTTTGTCAACGGAGATACCTGCGTTCAGGCGTTTGACACTAATCACACCGAACTGCTTCTTGAGTCCGGAGAAAAAGACATTTACGTATATTTTTACGCCGGAATGGCTGACTGCACGCTTTTCCCGACGGCAAGCCTGATAACAAAAAACGCCGACGTTGAAAGGCTGTACTATGATATCAAGGTCCCGTTTGAGGCGATGAAATGTCTTGATAAAAATTCCTGCGAATATGCCGCTGTATGCGACGCTCTTGACAAAACCACGCTCTATCTCGATTTCAGAGGACTTATGTGCGAAGACTTTTTAAAAAGCGTAAAAGAAGCCGGCGAGTACATACGAAACGAGTTTTACGGAAAGCTCTGCGGCAAGGACGCATACGGTGAAATATCTCTTATCGGACACACGCACATTGACGTTGCCTGGATGTGGACTCTTGCCCAGACTGTCGAAAAGTCACAGCGCTCCTTCTCAACCGTAATAAATCTCATGCGCCAATATCCCGACTACATTTTTATGTCAAGTCAGCCTCAGCTTTAAGAGTATGTAAAGCAAACCGATCCCGGGCTTTATGAGAAAATCCGTACCGCAATTTCAGACGGGCGCTGGGAGAGCGAAGGTGCGATGTGGCTTGAAGCTGACACAAATCTTATAAGCGGAGAAAGCCTTATACGGCAGATTCTTTACGGAAAGAATTTCATGCGTGACGAGTTCGGCGCTGAAAGCAAAATTCTCTGGCTTCCGGACGTGTTCGGTTACAGCGCCGCACTGCCGCAGATACTTAAAAAATGCGGTGTTGATAAATTTTTCACCGCAAAAATATCCTGGAGCGAAACAAACAAATTTCCCCACGACAATTTTATTTGGCAGGGCATTGACGGCTCGGAAGTGTTTGCCGTGCTTTCCGACAGCTATGTAAAACGTCTTGAGCCCGGCATGATAAAGGATTCCTTAAAAAAGCACACCGACAAAAAATACTCCTCCACACATATTGCGACCTTCGGATTCGGTGACGGAGGCGGAGGACCTACCGCAGAAATGCTTGAGAATTTTGAACGTCTTAAGACAGGACTTCCCGGATTCCCTAAGGTAACCATGAAAAAAGCTGCCGACACTCTCCGGCAGATAAAAGAGCAGTTTGACAAAAATTCCGAAGAATTAAGGTATACGCCAAAATGGTCGGGAGAGCTGTATCTCGAGATGCACCGCGGAACATATACGACCATGGCGGCAAACAAAAAATACAACCGTCAGTGCGAGTTTTTGTATCAGAAAGCTGAAAGCGCCTGCGTGGGCGCTAAGATTCTTGCCGGTTTCAATGTACCGAAAAAACAGCTCGACGAAGGCTGGGTAACCATTTTAAGAAATCAGTTTCACGACATCATTCCCGGCTCGTCCATAGAGGAAGTGTATAAGGACAGCACCGCCGAGTACGAAAAAACAATAACAGAGGGAGAAAAAATATTTACGGACGCCGTGTCCGCCATTTCCGAAAACATCGGTACTGACGGCGGAATACTTGTTTACAATCCTACTCCGTTTACATCAGGCGGAATTGTCACGGTTGACGGCAAGGAAATATACGCTGACAACATACCTGCTCACGGATACGCCGTAATCTCTCCGGATAACATTAATAACTCACAGCAACAATCCGTCAAAGCCGATTCACATTCAATTGAGAACGACTGCTTAAAGGTGGTTTTTGATGACAAAATGCACATAGTGTCTTTGTATGACAAGGTTTCGGACAGAGAAACGATAGCTCCCGGCATGAGTGCAAACGTTCTTGAGGTATTTGAGGACTATCCGAGAAGCTATGACGCGTGGGAAATCACCGAATACTACAAGCAGAAAAAATGGATTGCCGATAATGTTTCCGAAGTCGTTCCCGTAAACACGCCTCTTTATTCCGGCATACGTATCACGAGAAAATACCGTAACTCCGAAATACGCCAGTTCATACGCTTATATCCAGGTTCTGCAAGGCTTGACTTTATTACAGAGATCGACTGGTTTGAAGACCATGTGCTCCTTAAAGCGGCGTTTCCGCTTGATATACACACGTCAAGCGCAAAATATGAGATACAGTTCGGACACGTTGAGCGTCCCACCCACAGGAACACCTCGTGGGATCAGGCGAAATTTGAAGTGTGCGCGCACAAGTGGGCGGATCTTTCCGAAGCGGACTACGGCGTCGCTCTGTTGAACGACTGCAAATACGGTTACAGCTGTGAAGAAAACATACTGAAGCTTTCGCTTTTAAAGGCACCGACCTACCCGAATCCCACAGCCGACAGAACTCACCACTCATTTACGTATTCCGTCTATCCGCACGCCGGAGCATTGAGCCAGTCTGACACTGTCAAACAGGCATATCTGCTCAACAATCCGTTCTATGCGGTCAAAGTCATGAAAAACTCAGGCGGAACACTACCCGAACGTTTCTGCCCTGCCCTCTCCGACACGCCCAGTGCCGTCATCGACACTGTGAAGCCAGCCGAGGACGGAAACGGTATAATCATAAGGATGTATGACAGCGCGAACAGAAAGTCGCACCCGGTTCTTGACTTTGGTTTTCCTGCCGCAAAGGCTTATTTGTGCGACATGCTTGAAAACAACTTAAATGAGCTTGAATTAGACGGAGAAAAGCTTTCGGTAAGCCTTTCAAATTTTGAAGTAAAAACTATTCGTGTAATTCCCTCATAATTGCGGGAAACATATATGACGTTACCAAAATAAATAAATTTCAGCCGGTGCTAAAAATGCGCCGGCTGTCGATTTTTTCGATTTTTCAGACATACACTTTTACGGAAAGATTATCAAGAGGTTATACCGCAGGGTGTTCCCTCATTTTCTTATTGCCTGCGGATACTTCTCTGAAATCTGTTTTGAAAATTCTGCGTCATCGTAAACAAGCTCTATATCGCCGAACTCAGTGTCTGAAGTCCGGACTACGGCAAAACATTCCGTTTCATCGGCTGCGACTGCGGCAATAACAATATCTTTATAAATGAAGCTGTCCGACAATTTAATATACGTAAAAAGGTTTTCGCACACACTTTCGAAATCGCCTTTGTTGTTAATTTCCACAGTTACCGGGAGAAGATACTCGAAATGTTCAAGGTAGTCCTCATAATTATTCTGAAGCTTTACGTCAAATGTTCCCGGTTCAATATAGCTATAAACCGTATCGTTGCCAAGCGTTGTCATTCTCTCGAAATACATTCTCGCCTGATCGGTTAAAAGCGAAGCGCAATAGTCAAGGTAATCGTCGCGAACGCCGGACACAACATAATAATCAGCGTTTCTGTCGCCGCCATCAAAGCTTATTTTTGTAAGATACGCGCGCTCAAACATATCATATCTTGTATTTATCGTCTGCACTTGTTTTCCGTATCTGCCTTTTATATATTTGATGTTATCCGACTGTTTAATAATATGAGAAACAGGATTTCCAAAGCAGAAAAGCCACACTACTAAAAGTGCCGCCGCAGAAAACACAGCCGTTACAATTGCTTTTGAAAAAACGCTTTTTTCTTTTTTATATGAATACGCAGCAGTAATAACCGCACGTTTTATAAGGAGCCCAAGCCATGCCATAAGTGCGCAAAGCACACCGGTAACTGCCGACTGAAGAAGAGAAACCTCAAAGAAGCAATCGAGTATAAAAGTTACGATACCTATAAGAGTGCACAAAAGAAGTCTGTTCTTACAGAAAAAACTCGCCGCAACCGCAAGAATCGCCGATACCGGCAAGCTGTAAAAAATTCCGGCGTTGGGAAGCGTACATGCCGCGCACAAATATGCGCATATTCCGGCGCAAACAAGTTCTTTTACTTCATACAAGCCCTGACGTTTTTTCTCCTGCCGATTTTCTACCATCAGTCCTTCTCCCCTTTTCTCACGCGCCAAAATTAAAATACGCCGATTATCTGTTGTTGTTATTTTACAACAGATTCGCCGCAATGTCAATGTAAACATTTATAGCAGGACTAATATATACAAATCTTAGCAAATATTACTCTAAAGTATTGACAAACACATGCTTTAAGAGTATAATGCTCTCGGATTTGGGAAATAAAAAAATAAACGTGTTTGAGTTTTTGAGTCACGGATGTCGTAATGGAGCCCCCTTCATACAGGGGCGCATGCCCTTTATCGGCGCCGTGGCTTGTTTTTTTGATTAGGAGGAGTAGTCGGGAATGTTTGACGTTACGGTTATCGGCTGCGGTGTCGTCGGTGCGCTCACCGCAAGAGAGCTTACAAAATACAAAATCAAAGTGTGCATGCTTGAAAAAGAAAACGACGTCGCCATGGGCGCCTCAAAGGCAAACAGCGGCATAGTTCATGCGGGTTTTGACGCAGTCCCCGGCACGCTCAAGGCAAAATTCAACGTCAAGGGGAACCGTATGATGCCGGCGCTGTGTAAAAGTCTCGGCGTTAAATATAAGAATAACGGCTCGATGGTTATAGCATTTGATAAGGATGACTTGCGGATACTTGACATGCTTATGCTCCGGGGAGAGAAAAACGGAGTGCGCGGACTTGAGATTATAGACGGTGACAGGGCAAGAGAAATTGAACCTTCACTCTCTGGAAAAGTTATCGGCGCCCTTTACGCCCCTTCAGGCGGAATTGTCTGTCCATACGGATTAACCATAGCCGCAGCCGGGAACGCTATGGATAACGGCGCAAAGTTAAAGTTAAACTTTGATGTAAGCGAAATAAAAACACTTGCCGACGGAAGCTATGAGATATTATCTTCCTCCGGAGACTGCCTAAAAACAAAGTACATTATAAACTGCGCAGGGCTGTATGCCGACAAAATAGCTTCGCTTGCGGGAGATAATTCATTTTCTCTGCGTCCTCGCGCCGGAGAGTACATGATTTTGGACAAATCCGTTTCCGGATTGTGTTCTTCCACAATATTCCGTACTCCCACGGCTATGGGAAAGGGAATACTTGTTTCTCCGACAGTCGACGGAAACATTATTTTAGGACCGACGTCCGCCGACATATCTGACAAGGAGGACACCTCAACAACTCCTGGGGGACTTGAGAAAATAGCTTCACAGGCGTTTGAGGATATACCCGGCATACCGCTCAAAAGCGTAATAACATCTTTTGCCGGACTTCGTGCCGTGGGAGATACCGGCGACTTTATTATAAAAGAATCGGCAAAAAATTTTATAACTCTTGCCGGAATTGAGTCTCCGGGACTGACGTCTTCGCCGGCTATCGCAAAATACGCAGTGGATCTGCTAAAGAAAAAATGCGGGATGACGGCAGAAAAAAATCCTGATTTTAACGGCAAGAGAAAAGCGTATTATAAATTCTCGGAAATGACTCCTGCCGCAAAAAACCGGATAATAAAGAAAAATCCCGACTTCGGCACGATAGTTTGCAGGTGCGAAGGCATAACCAAAGGTGAAATAACCGACGCTTTAAAGGCAAATCCGAAACCGACAGACCTTGACGGGATAAAGCGCAGAACCCGTGCCGGCATGGGACGCTGTCAGGGAGGCTTCTGCTCTCCTGCGGCAGTAAAGCTTATTGCGGATTATCTCGGTATTACCATAGAACAGGTAACAAAATGCGGAAGCGGTTCGGAAATTACCTTAAAGAAAGATACGCTCTCGCCGTTTGACAGATAAGGAAGTGGTTGACGTGATAAAAAAAGATCTGGTTATCATCGGCGCAGGTCCTGCCGGCATGTGCGCAGCGGCAAGCGCATACGAAAACGGTATACGCGACATACTGATACTCGAACGTGAGCACACGGCAGGCGGAATATTAAAACAGTGTATTCACACGGGTTTCGGGCTTCACCGCTTCGGTGAGGAGCTTACAGGCCCTGAGTACGCTTACAGATGCGAAAAAGTGATAAACGAATACGGAATCGAATGTATGACCGACGCCACTGTAATATCGTTAGGTCATAACGGCAAAGAGAAGATAGTCACGGTTTCCCACGCCCAAAAAGGCTGTTTTGACATACACGCCGGAGCGGTAATTCTCGCAATGGGGTGCAGGGAGAGAAGCCGGGGTGCTGTAAACACCGCCGGAACAAGACCTGCCGGCGTATTTTCAGCCGGCACTGCGCAAAAGTATGTAAACATCATGGGAGTAATGCCCGGAAAAAGCGTGGTAATACTCGGTTCAGGCGATATAGGCCTTATAATGGCAAGAAGAATGACGCTTGAGGGTGCAAAAGTCAAGGCGGTATGCGAAATAATGCCTTATTCCGGCGGACTTACAAGAAATATCGTTCAGTGCCTTGACGACTACGGAATCCCGTTGAAGCTGTCGCACACAATTCTCAAAATACACGGAAAAAAGCGTGTGAGCGGTGTAACCATAGCTAAAGTAGACGGTAACCGGAAAGTAATACCCGGCAGTGAAGAATATATCGAGTGCGACACGGTTTTATACTCTGTGGGACTGATTCCGGAAAACGAGCTTACAAGAATGTACGGCGTTCCGTTGGATCCTGCAACGTCGGGAGCACGGGTTGACCAGTACCGCCAAACCGAAATGGAAGGTATTTTTGTCTGCGGAAACGTACTGCACGTACACGACCTTGCGGACTATGTCAGCGAAGAGGCTGAAATTGCAGGAAAGGGAGCTGCTCGTTACCTGAAAAGTAAAGGTGAAGAGAGGGCAGAAAAAAGAAAAAACGTGTGTGCGGGAAACGGAGTGCGGTACACTGTTCCTCAGTTCATTACCGGAAACTCGGACGTTTCGGTGTTTTTCAGGACAGACAATGTATATGAAAACATATGTATTGTAATTTCAGACGGTGAAAGACAGCTTTTGCGCATAAAAAAACGCCGTGTTTCACCGGGTGAAATGCAGCGCATAGATCTGAAAAAAGATATGATTGACAAAATGAAATCAGAGAAATTATGCGTTTCGCTTGAAAAGGTAGCCGAAACGGGGGTGTGAAAATCATGGAAAAAAATATAATTTGCACTTGCTGTCCTTTAGGCTGCTCAATTACCGCACAAATCCAAAACGGCAAGGTTATCGACGTTTCCGGATACACCTGCGAGCGCGGAAAAAAATATGCATATGACGAATGTACCAATCCTTTAAGAACGCTTACTACCACAGTAAGCACGGATAACGGCGAAAGGCTTTCGGTAAAGACTGCCGCTCCAATTCCTTTTTCTCTTTTTCCCGAGGCGCTAAGCAAACTTTCCGGACTTTGCGTAAAAACTCCGGTACGCATCGGTCAGCCGGTGCTCCGCGGAATTTGCGGCACTGATACCGACGTAGTAGCGACCAAAAACATTCCTTAACGAAGTGACAAGAGTAAAAAGAGTCAGATAAAATCCGAAAAAAATAAGGAAAAAGATAAAAAGCGACAGAAAGCGGAAAAAACATTAAAACGCAAACTGAAAGGAAAAAATACATGTTGACTGATAAAATTCCAAGCGGCAGAGTTATCGCGGCAGTGCGAAGCGGACGTGAGTTTGAGCTTGCGTGTCAAAGCGGATGCAATACGATTTTTTTGCTTTCAAGCACTATTCTTGAGCTTCACGATTATATTGCACTTGCGGCTTCCGCCGGAAAAAAGCTGTTTATACACGTTGATATGACAGAAGGTTTGGCAAAAGACGCCGCCGCTGTCGAATTTATTTCAAAATTAAAGCCGTTCGGCATAATAAGCACCAGGGGCAACATGATTAAACAGGCAAAATCTCTCGGTCTCTGCACAGTACAGCGTTTTTTCGTTGTAGACGGTCAATCGGTAAAAACGGCGCTTGACACCGTCCGGCAGATAAAGCCGGATTATGCCGAAATTATGCCGGGAATAGCATGTAAAGTAATAAAAGAATTTTCGGCGGACGGGTTCAAAACCATAGCAGGCGGTTTAATAACCACATCTTCCGAGGCAGTTCAGGCGCTAAGCTCCGGAGCGGTAGCTGTATCGACTTCCTGTCAGCCGCTGTGGAAAACAAAGTAAAAAAGGCATGTGCATTTTCTTCAAACGTACACGGGAAAACGCACATGCTTTTGCTTTTAAGACAAATAAAGCCTTATTTGTTATTTCATTCGGTTTTATCATCTTTCGGCGGCTTTTTATTTTTTCTTTCTTCCTTTACCATTTCCTTCAGCGCTGAAATAGCGTCGGACAAGGAGCCGACACAATCGATAAGACCGATTTCCTCGGCTTTTATACCGTCTATAACAGTTCCTATGTCGGCGGCAAGCTCATCCGTTTCAAGCATCAGCTCTTTCAGTACCTGCCTTGATACTTTAGAGTTTTTTACTATAAAATCCAAAATGCGTTCCTGCATTCTCATAAAATACGTAAAAGTCTGAGGAACGCCGATAACAAGACCGTTAAGCCTTACCGGGTGGATTGTCATGGTCGCCGACGGCACGATAAATGATTTTTTTGCGCACACGGCAAGCGGTACGCCTATGGAGTGCCCTCCGCCAAGCACCAATGACACGGTAGGTTTTGTCATTCCCGAGATAAGCTCCGCTATGGCAAGTCCCGCCTCAACGTCGCCGCCCACTGTGTTTATTAAAATCAACAGTCCGTCTATATCCGGACTCTCTTCAACACCCACAAGCTGAGGAATAACGTGCTCATATTTCGTACTTTTGGTTTGATTCGGAAGAAGATAATGTCCCTCTATCTGACCGGCAATAACCAGAGAATGAATAGTAACTTCATCATGCTTTGTGGTTATGCTGCCGCTTTCGGAGATATTGCTGAATATAACCTCCTGTTTTCGAGCCTCTTTTTCCTGTTCGCTTTCGTTTGAGCTTTCGTCGGACTCCTGCTCATCCCCGTTCATCTTCAAATTATTTCTTTGTTTTGTTTCATCATTTTGAAAATACATATTTATCCTCCGGAATCCTAAGAGTTTTTACTTAGTATTTCCGGTGCTTTTATTTTATATGTAACTATATGTAACAGGGATTTTCTATGCAGCCGATATTTTTGAAAGTTACTTTTACATGAAAAAGCGCGATTACCGCTATTCCTTGACAAAATGTTCGCTTACAGCCTAAATTTTTATAAAACTACCTTTTATTTAGAACTGCTACCTATCTATTAGCTCGTGACGGAATCTGGGCAATGATAATTCCTGCAAGAATAACTGCACATCCTATATATCCGGCAAGCGTCATGCGCTCGTTAAGCATAATTGCTCCGCCTATGGCAGCAAACATCGACTCGGTGGAAAGTATTATAGCCGATACTGTCGGGTGTACTCCCTTTTGTCCTATAATCTGCAAGGTATATGCAACGCCGGTTGACATAATTCCTCCGTACAACAGCGGTATCAGTGCGCCTCTCACAGCCTGAGCGCTTATTGATTCGGTAAACACGGCAATTACAAGACTGATGATTCCGCATGTGAAAAACTGCGTACATGAAAAGCTAATCGGAAGAACTTTTTTATTAAAATGATCGATAAACACGATATGTACAGCGAATGCCAGTGCGCAAAGCAAAAGAACAATATCTCCGAATCCGACGCTGAAACTTGCGTCGAAAGAGCCGAACGTCCTTGAAAAAGCGCTGAGTGACAGCGTAAAGAACGGATTATCCTTGGAATCCATACTTCCGGACAATATCATGAAAAGTCCGATAAGTGCGAGTATTGCTCCGAACCACGTGTTTTTGCCTGTCCTCTTTTTGAGAAAAATTACAGAAAGGATCGGAACAAAGACCGTGTACATTGCAGTAAGAAATCCGCCTTTTCCGGAACTTCCGGTAATATTTATTCCCCACTGCTGCAGGTTCGCCGCAAGGAACAGTATTACTCCCGCTCCGATACCGGTTATCAAAGTCAGTTTTCTGTTTGCTTTTCCATCTCTTTCAAAAAGCAAGATGACGGGAATCAGCGAAACTGCGCCTATTATAAAGCGTATACCGTTAAAATAAAACGTGCCGAGGTGCTCTCCTCCTGCCACCTGCGCAACAAATGCAAATCCCCATACTATTGCTGTAATAAATAAAAATATTATGCTTGACGGTTTGTTTTTCATATGAATATCTCTTATGTGAATGTCCTTTATGTGATTGATTTCTTTATTCTATTTCCATCATACCATTATACCATTTTACCGGCAGTGGTATTGCGCAAATCAAATTTATGTGCATCCGTAAAGATTGGCGTTAAGAATGAGCGTCGTACCAGGTAAATCCGTTTCCCGCCTGAACTTCAAGCTTTACAGGAAGCGACGCGGCAGACTCCATTGCCTCGACAAGTATTTTTTCCACCTTTTCACGCTCGTTCACAGGCGCTTCGACAATAAGCTCGTCGTGCACTTGGAGAACAAGCCTTGATTTCGGGCTTACTTTCTCAAGACGCTTTGCGGTTTCGATCATGGCAATTTTGATTATGTCAGCCGCAGTTCCCTGGATAGGCGCATTCATTGCCACCCTCTCTCCGAAAGAGCGAAGATTTTTATTTTTTGCCGTCAGTTCCGGTATATATCTTCGCCTGCCGTAAAGCGTTTCACTGTATCCTTTTTCCTTGGCGGACTCTATTGCGCCGTCAAGGTATTTCTTTATTTTTGGATATTTGGCGAAATACGACCTTATATAATCGCCCGCCTGATTTTTGGTTACGTGCAAGTCGCCGGCAAGTGAAAAATCTGAAATTCCATAAATAATACCGAAATTTACAGCTTTTGCCCTTTTTCTAAGTTCCGGCGTCACGTCTTCCGGCTCAACATCAAACACCTGCGCCGCGGTAGAAGTGTGTATATCCGCTCCGCTTTTGAAGGTGTTTATCATATTTTCGTCGCCGCTCATTGCCGCCATAAGGCGAAGTTCTATCTGCGAATAGTCTGCGTCTATAAGCGTGTATTCGTGATTTTCTGCCTCGAAAAATTTGCGTAACTCCCGTCCTTCTTCAGTCTTTATCGGGATATTCTGCAAATTCGGCTCGGCGGAAGAAAGTCTGCCGGTAAGGGTAAACGCCTGCTTAAAAGAAGTATGGATACGTCCGTTTTCGTCGGCGGTGTCTATAAGCGGATCAGTATAGGTTGACTTTAGTTTTGCAACAAGGCGGTATTCGAGTATCTCGTCGATTATTTCACTGTACGGTCTCAGCTTTTCAAGAGTTTCGGCGTCGGTCGAATACCCGCTTTTTGTTTTCTTGAGCGCCGGAAGTCCGAGTCTTTCGTAAAGAACCTCGGCAAGCTGTTTGGTTGAGTTTATATTAAACTCTCCGCCTGCAAGGGCGTAAATATTTTGGCGCCGTTTTTCAAGGCGCTTTTCAAGCTTTTCGGAAAATGCGGAAAGCTCTTTTGCGTTAAGCTTAAAGCCGGTAAGCTCCATCTGCGCAAGCACATGAGAGAGCGGCATTTCTATCTCATAAAGCAGTTTTTCCTGTCCGTTTTCCTTTATGACAGGCAAAAGTTCGTTATATGCCTTTTTCACCGCAAGTGCGCAAAGAATTCCTTTCTGTCTGATGTCCGAAACGTCGGCGCCGGGTATTCCTGCGTACGAACAAAGCGAGTCGCTGCCTATAACCTTTGACGGGTCTGCGACATATGAGCCGAGCAAAACGTCGAACGCGCAGTTATTTACATTCACACCGCAAGGCGCACATATCATGCAGATATTTTTCAAGTCATGCACGACGGTTTTAATATTCTCATTTTCAAATATATCTCTTAGGGTATTTTCGGAAAGCTCCAGCGAAAAAACACTGTCATTTTCCGTGCTTACGCAATAAACCTTTCCGCCGTCCTTATCGGCATACACGAAAAGTGTTCCGCAAGCGCATATTTCGGAAAGCTTGACTGCGTCTTTACATTCAATACATTCAAGCTCTGTATTACCGCTGATTTCAGCTGTCACGCCGTCATTTCCGTCTTCGGCGCTTTTTGCAGTTTCACCTTGATGAGAAGGCTTGTCAAGATTCAGCCTCGTTATTATACTCTTAAGTTCAAGATCGGTACATACCTTAAACAGTTCCGGAGAATTTATGCCGGTATAGCTAAGGCTTTCAAGCGTTGCGTCCACCGGAGCGTTACAACAGATTTCAGCAAGAAATCTGCTTTCATAAGCGGAATTCTTGCCGCTTTCGAGCTTGGTTCTGTTTGCACCTTTAATCTGCGGATCGTTTTCTTCCAGCGCCTTGTAAACGCCGTCAAGCGAGCCGTACTTTGCGATAAGTCCGACTGCCGTCTTCTCCCCTATTCCCGGCACTCCGGGAATATTATCCGATGTGTCTCCCATGAGCGCCTTGACGTCAATAAGTTGTCCCGGGGTGATACCGCCGTAAAGTTCTGCGATTTTTTCTGCGTCAACGACACTTGTTTCCTTTGTTGAAACGTACAGTACGCAGGCTGTATCGGTTATAAGCTGGTAAGAGTCTCTGTCGCCGGTCATAATATAAGCTTTTGTATCGGCGTCAGACAGCTTTGAGAGAGTTCCGAGTATATCGTCCGCTTCATAGCCCTCAAGTGTGAGCAGGTGGAAGCCCATAAGGGAGGCTATGTTCTTTGCCGGCTCAAGCTGTTCGGCAAGCTCTTCGGGCATGCCCTTTCTGTTAGCCTTGTAATACGAGCACGCCTTATGTCTGAACGTCGGACTTCTCAAGTCAAACGCCATAGCGGCATAATCCGGTTTTATCTGCTCAAGCTGCTTATAAAGCATATTGATAAATCCGAATATGGCGTTTGTATTTCTTCCGTCGCGCGTGGTCAAAGGACGCACGCCGTAAAACGCACGGTTGAGTATACTGTTTCCGTCAACAATCAACATTTTTTTCATAAATTTGCGTCCTCCCCTTTACACCTTGCTGTTTTACAATCTTTCGAGTGCGTCCGCAATATCGTCGAAAAGCTCTGACGACACTGCGCAAAGTTTTTCACTGCCGCCCCGTCTTGCGAAAGTATATTTAGCCTTTGAAAACATTTCCACGTCATTGTCTCCGTCACCGAATGCCGCCGTATCAAGCTTTGACAAATACAGTCTCATCTGCAAATCCGAAAGCGCAAGCCCTTTATTGGCGAATTTTGACGTATACTCAAGCCAGTTATCCGAACGATAGCAGATTCTTAGATCAAACGGCGCAGGCATAAGCTCTTTCGGACGCCTGTCCCCGCCGTACACGCCTATTTTATACACCGGAGCTTTGACGTCGTACACGCCGGACACAGGATCAAGCCGGTCTACGCCCTCTCGTTCAAGCATATCCAAAAATTCCGGCGTGCTTCCGGAAACATATGAAAAGCTATCTGAAAAGTAAAGAATAGGGCAATTTTTATAATCGCTGTTGCGTGAAAACCTTAACATATTTTCTATTGATATCTGCTTATGGTACAGCACTTTCCCCTTATACACGCACAACGCCCCGTCATCACAGATATAGTACAGCTCATCGGCGTAAGGCTGCGACGACACGACTTTTCTCATGCTGAAATAGGATCTTCCCGAGGCAAGCGCGACCTTTTTGCCTGATTCAATCAAGGCGCCGAGCGCTTTTGCCGCATCTCCCTCAAGCTGTATCTGATCTTTGCCCAAAAGCGTTCCGTCTATGTCGCAGACAACCAATTTTACCATATTATCCTCCGTTCCCGGCATATTCCCCTATCGCCTTATTATTATCCCTTTTTATTTTGCTCATTATGTCAAAAAACACAAAATACAAAATCAGCGTATCAAGACTCATTTCACCGTTTCAGGACAGAAGCAGAAGCAGACGAAAAAACAAAAAGAAACGGCTCTGAAAAGCCTTTCAAGTTATGCCGACACATTATCTGATAAAACGCCGGCATTACGCTGCAAATTTTGCTCAACCGGGCATTCTTTAACGGTCTTTATTTTATCACAGCAGTCATTTTTTGTCAACAATCAACCTGTTTCTGCTTACATCCGTAAATTCATTTATTTGTCATGCCGCAGACGAATTTTGTTATATTCAAGCGCTTATCTTAAACTACAAAAAGGTACAAAAAGCTCAGCACAAAAAATCCGCCCTGTTTCACGGGATAAATGCGAAACAGGGCTTAATTTTTTATTGCGGATTCCGTACGTATTATGTGTTCGTATTACGATTAAGCACAGCACTCCGGCTTACAGTGTTTCAACGAAAAAACACCTGATAATTCAAATTTCTCAATCGAGTTCGAGTGCTCCCGTATACAGGCGGTAGTAAGTGCCGCCAAGCTCTATAAGGTCGTTATGTGTACCACGCTCGATAATACGTCCGTGGTCAAGCACCATTATGGCGTTTGAGTTGCGAACGGTAGACAGGCGGTGTGCTATGACGAACACGGTACGTCCTGTCATAAGAGCGTCCATGCCTCGCTGCACTATCGCCTCTGTACGGGTATCTATCGAGCTTGTCGCCTCGTCGAGTATCATAACCGGAGGATCCGCTACTGCCGCACGTGCTATGGCAAGCAGCTGCCGCTGTCCCTGGCTGAGATTTGCTCCGTTTCCGGTTAACATCGTATTATATCCTTCCGGCAGGCGCCTGATAAAGTCATCGGCTCCGGCAAGCTTTGCCGCTGCGATACATTCCTCGTCGCATGCATCCAGATTACCGTAGCGGATATTTTCCATAACGGTTCCCGTAAACAAACATGTATCCTGAAGCACGACTCCGAGGCTTCGGCGCAGGTCTTCTTTCTTTATCTTATTGATATTGATACCGTCATAACGGATTTTGCCGTCACTTATATCGTAGAAACGGTTAATAAGGTTTGTAATGGTAGTTTTTCCGGCTCCGGTAGAACCGACGAAAGCGACCTTCTGACCCGGCTTTGCGTACAAGGAAATATTATGCAGAACTGTTTTTTCAGGTGTATATCCGAAGTTTACGTCATAGAAGCGGACATCGCCTTCAAGGCGGGTATATGTAACTGTTCCGTCATGGTGCGGATGTTTCCATGCCCATACGTTTGTTCTTTCCTTACACTCACTTAAGGAGCCGTCGGCATTTTCTTTGGCGTTTACCAAGGTTACGTAGCCTTCGTCTTCCTCGACTTTTTCATCCAAGAGAGCAAAAATTCGATGAGCTCCGGCAAGTCCCATAATAACCATATTTACCTGGTTTGAAACCTGTCCTATTGAGCCTGCGAACTGTTTTGTCATATTCAAGAACGGTACGACGATGCTTATGCTGAACGCCATGCCGGATATGCTGATATTCGGAACGTCCGTAAGCAGCAGTGCGCCTCCGACAAGTGCGACAACAACGTACATTACGTTTCCGATATTTCCGAGCAGCGGCATAAGAATATTTGCAAACTTATTTCCGTTGCGTGCGTTGAAAAATATTTCTTCGTTCACTTTATCAAAGTCCGCTTTTGCGCCCTCTTCGTGACAGAACACTTTAATAACCTTTTGTCCTGTCATCATTTCTTCCATAAACGCCTCTGCCTTTGCAATGGTTACCTGCTGGCGGAGAAAATATTTGGAGGACCGGCTGGTCACGGCGCGTGCCGCGAGCACCATGCACACAACGCCCACTACAACCAGTACGGCAAGTATTGCACTATAATACAACATAATGCAGAAAACAACAAACAAAGTAATAAACGATATTGTCATCTGCGGCAGACTTTGGCTTATGAGCTGACGCAGAGTATCAACGTCATTGGTGTAATAGCTCATTATATCGCCGTGCCCGTTGGTATCAAAATACTTTATGGGCAGATCCTGCATATGGCTGAACATTTTTTCACGCATTTTCTTTAACGAACCCTGCGTTATAATCGCCATCATCTGAGTATAAAATGCACCGGCAATAAGGCTGATAACGTACATTATTACGAGTATGGCGACATAAGTAAGGATACGTCCCGAAACCGCATTCCAATCACCGCTTTCAAAGTTGTCCTCTACAACGGCTATTACTTTTTGCAGAAAAACCGCTGGTACTGCACTTACTATGGCATTTATCAGAATACACACCATTGTTACCGGCAGCAAAACCGGGTAAAACTCAAACAGAGTTTTTAACAGGCGGCGAAGCACTCCTTTCGGCGCACGCTGTCCACGTGCTGTTTTGGAAGGAGCAGAAGCGTTATTATTCTTCCCCATTCTGATCACCTGCCTTATTCTGAGAAGTATATACCTCACGGTAAATTTCGCTTGACTTCATAAGCTCTTCATGATTTCCAACCGCACAAATACGTCCGCCGTCCATCACGATGATACGATCGGCGTCCTGAACGGAGGCGACACGCTGAGCTATGATTATTTTTGTGGTATCGGGAATAAATTCCCTGAATCCCTTGCGTATGAGTGCGTCGGTTCTTGTATCGACTGCGCTTGTTGAGTCGTCAAGTATAAGCACCTTCGGCTTTTTGAGCAATGCTCTTGCGATGCACAGGCGCTGCTTCTGTCCGCCGGACACATTTGCGCCGCCCTGCTCTATCCAGGTATCATATTTATCGGGGAACTGCTGGATAAACTCATCGGCCTGGGCGAGTTTACACGCTTCGAGCATCTCTTCGTCTGTTGCGTCGGGATTTCCCCAGCGCAGATTATCTTTTATAGTACCGCTGAAAAGTACGTTCTTCTGGAGTACCACGGCGACATTGTTTCTGAGAATTTCCAAATCATAGTCCCGCACGTCGATTCCTCCGACCTTAACGCATCCTTCCGTAACATCGTACAGTCTGGGAATCAACTGAACCAAAGTCGATTTTGACGAACCTGTTCCTCCGAGGACGCCAATCAGCTCGCCGGATTTAATATGCAAATCAACCTTCTCAAGCGCCATTCTCTCGGCGTCTTTTGAATACTTGAAGCTTACGCCGTCAAAATCTATTGAGCCGTCCTTAACTTCGGTTACGGCATTTTCCGGGCTTGTAAGGCTGCTCTTTTCGGAGAGCACTTCGACGATACGTTCAGCTGATTCCATTGACATGGTAATCATAACAAACACGAACGACAGCATCATAAGGCTCATAAGTATCTGGAAGCTGTATGTAAGGATAGCCGACATCTGACCGACAGCAACTTCAGCGCCGCGGCTTGTGATTACGAGATACGAACCAAAAGACAGCACAAACGCCATGCCTGCGTAAACACAGAACTGCATCATTGGACTGTTGAGCGCCATAATACGTTCAGCCTTAGTAAAATCCTTGCAGACATCTTCTGCTGCTGCATTAAATTTCTTCTTTTCGTACTCTTCTCTTACATAACTTTTTACAACGCGCATTGCCTGGACATTCTCCTGAACCGAATCATTAAGTGCGTCATATTTACGGAACACACGTCTGAATATCGGCATTGCCGCACGTATTACAAGTGCCAGCCCTACGCCTAACAGCGGGATTGTAATAAGGAAAATCAAAGCAAGTCTGCCGCCCATATAAAATCCCATGGCAAAAGAGAAGATCATCATAAGCGGTCCTCTTATTGCTATTCGTATTATCATCATGAACGCCATCTGAACGTTCACTACGTCCGTTGTCATACGGGTAACAAGGCTGGACACTGAAAATTTATCAATATTTTCAAATGAATAGTCCTGTATACGGTAGAACATATCCTTACGCAGATTGCGTGCAAAACCTGTCGAAGCGGCAGCGCACGTATTACCTGCTGCGACGCCGAACACAAGCGACAAAACCGCCATAACAACAAGCTGTATCCCGTAATTTACAATGACATCCATGCCGCACCCTGCCTGCATTTCATTGACGAGGTTTGCAATGGTGAACGGGATGATACATTCCAGAATAACCTCAACTATAACTAAAAGCGGTGTCAAAACCGCCATCTTTTTAAACTCTCGCACACTGCGAGCAAGTGTTTTTATCATTTGTGACATTCCTCCTTAACAGTCCGCAAATCCAAGATAGCTTTCAGCTTCACGCCGACACTCCTAAAAGGCAGCATAAATTAAAAGACAGACAAAATTTTTCTCTCGGATTAACTTTGCGGTATTCTACTAAAACGATGAGCAACCACCGGCGGCAAAGCGGTAATAAAAACAATTCACCGAAACGTCGGCGAAAACGGTGCTGCAAACGTTTTTTCAGAACATAACCCCAAAAAGTATCTCACGTTTTTTCGTTGCGTCCTCCTTTCCGCTTTGTGAGCAACCATCAAGATTCTGAACATGAAAATTTTAACTCACAAAAAAAAAGTTGTCAATACATCACTTGTCTGTTTTTTGTGAAATAAAAATTAACTTTATTTCTCTAAATTCCTAACACAAAAGGAGCATACTGAACTGTCAAACAAAGTCTTAGACTGCGTTTCAAACAGCATACAAACTGAAATCATACAGCATGGGTGACAACCGTTTGATTTTCAAATCTATTCCTGCAACTCAGGTGACGCTTCATTTGCATTTGACGTTGATGGCAAAAAGAAAAATCCGAACGCAAAGTACGTTCGGACTCTTTTTGTGAAGAGCGGACAAAAAAGATATTTTCCGTTGTTTTAATATGGACTTGAACTCACGCGTCTTTATTAGTCAGATTTTTTGCCATGCGTAATTAAGCAATTCGTTCTCCACTGATACAAACTTAAAGTTCATCTTCTCAAACAACTTTATAGATGCAGCGTTTGATTTATCAATAGATACTTCAATTTTATCAAAATCAAGAAGGAGTGTGCCGGACTGAATATCATTAAGAATAGTAGTTGCAACCCCTTTCCTTTGGTAAGTTGGAATTACCATTATATCCATATATAAAGTTCGGTTTGATATTTCACAATGTGTTGCTGCAACTAAAACATCGTTTTCAAAGACCTTAAAGTAGAATACATTTTCTGTATTTGTAACGTAGGTCCAGTAGTTATTTTTGTCAACATTTATGAAGCGAGAAAATTCAGGCAAGTTTAGAATTTCGTCTAAATAAGATATGTCAGGATCATTTTGACTATCAATGCGTCTATAAATCATTTGGGATTTTCCTTTGCGGTGTTGATAGAAGCAATCAAAATTCTTTTAATTTCCGTACACTTATCAAGCAAAGTTTTATCGTAATAATAGCCACTTTCTAAAATAAGCTCAATCCAATATTCCGTTTCTGAACACTCTTTCAAAGCGATTTGAAGCTTGGCAATAAAGTCAGCTTTTCCGTGAGCATAAAATGCCTCTCTGATGTTTGCACCAATACTTGTTCCCGAACGCAGAAACTGATTGATCAAAGCACCTTCACACTTTGCCATCCTAAGTTCTTTGCAGACCTGTATCACGTCAAGCGCAAATGTTTTGGATTTTATAATCAAAGGGCTGTCTGACATAACCTTACCGCCTTTCACCTTTCTATGATAAGTATAACATAAAACTTATTACTTTTCAACTTCATATAATAAAAATGCTTTTTGACCAACGGGAGAAAAGCTACATCAGCACCTTTTCACTATTCACTATTACTTATTACTTGCCAAAAATCGACAAGAGGTTTGAGTGAAAAGTGAAGAGTGAAGAGTGAAGAGTGAAAAAGTAAAAATCGACAAGCTTCTGTCGAAACTTGTCGATTTTTGGTGGGGGAAGGTGGATTCGGACCACCGAAGTCACTGACAACAGATTTACAGTCTGCCCCCTTTGGCCACTCGGGAATTCCCCCATACAAATTATAAAATTTTAAAAAAAGTGGAGCTGGTGAAGGGAGTCGAACCCCCAACCTGCTGATTACAAATCAGCTGCTCTGCCATTGAGCCACACCAGCAAAT
>QAKH01000066.1 GCA_003343885.1 Clostridiales bacterium
GTACTTTTTTGGTACTTTTTTCGTACAAGCGAAAAAAGTACATATCGTGTCCCATCCCCACGGGAGTCAAGAGGGTGCGCACACCTTCTGCGTACTTTTTTGGGCGGTAAGACCGCCTGCAATTTACGTGGTCGAGCAAGCCAAAATAAAAAATATATGCAGTATACCATAAATCGGAAAGGAAGAAAGATTATGCTTATTTATCCGTTCCCCGAAAATTATGAAAAAATTTCCGAACAGTTTTCTGTAAACTGCGAGCAAAAACCCGTGGGTGTTTATTCCTGCGACGTTTCAGCCGAACCGTTTAATCAGGTATGGCCGGGTTACCAGCGCCCGTTTGAACAGACAGAACCGACTTCTTACGTTTCTTTAGGCAGCGACAACCCGTTCACCCTTACAATAACTCCGCAGAAATCCTTTGAAAAAGTTACCGTGCGTCCGCTCTCAAAAAATATCGTACCCGAAATAATGGGCGGCTCGGTGACAGTGACTTTTCCCGGCCCCGGTCAGTACAGCGTGGAATTTGACGACCGCCATAACGTCCTTACGGTATTTGCAAACCCGGAAAAAACTTTTTCAGTAAATCCTGAGGACGAAAATGTAATGTATTTCGGTCCCGGCGTCCACTATTTTGATGAAAAAATAGAGCTCGACGATAACCAAACCGTCTATATAGATAAAGGCGCGGTGCTGTACGGCTCTTTGTACGCCGAAAACAAGAAAAACGTCCGTATTTTGGGATACGGTATACTCGATAACTCTTCTTTCCGCCGTTCAACCGGCGCTCCGGTAAGATTTTCACATTGTGAGAATGTTCTCGTCGAAGGTATAACGGTTGTCAATTCCAGCGAGTGGAGCATGCATTTTTCGGGCTGTGAAAACGTGTGTGTTGATAATATCAAGCTTATCGGCATGTGGAGATATAATTCCGACGGCTGCGATTTTACAAACTGTACCGACGCTTGCATAAAAAACAGTTATTTAAGAAATTATGATGATTGTATTGTCGTAAAAGGTCTTACCATGAACCGTGAAATGCCGGTAAAAAATATACTTGCCGAAAACTGCGTGCTGTGGTGCGACTGGGGCAGAGCTATCGAAATCGGCGCCGAAACAAGCGCGCCTTTCTTTAACGGAGTACACTTCAAAAACTGCGATATTATCCACGGCGACGCAGTAATGATGGATATCCAGCACGGTGACAGAGCGGATATTTCCGACATCGTGTTTGAGGATATACGTGCAGAGTATACAGCGAAAGCCTCAAAACCGCTTTTGCAGACAGCCCGTGACGAGCAGTACGTAAATCATGACGAAAATTATATGCCGAACCTCTTTACCGTTATTACCGTGCGTACAATTTACTCACATGACGAAACAACCGGTAATATTTCCGGCGTCACATTTAAAAATATAAGCGTCATGACCGAAGACGGCCGCACTCCCCCGTCGTTCATAGGAGCAACCGCACCGGATACATCTATTTCAGGTATTACCTTTGAGAATATAACCGTAAACGGAAAAAAATGCATAACGCCGCAAGACTTGAATCTTACGGTTGCAACCTCCGATAAACCCGGCGCTGATCTGCCTGCCGGATGTATAGTCGGCGCATCACAAAGCCGTGAGAATATCGGTACGGTCAAAGACGTTCGTATTGTTTGATTTTTTCTGTGAATTTTAAAAGTGTACTACTTTGAAAGGAGCTTTTTCAATGCAGAAACAAAGCCTTACCATACTCGGTTCAACCGGTTCCATAGGTACTCAAGCTATTGAAACGGCGGCGCATCTCGGCATAAAAATAGACGCTCTGTCGGCTCATTCTAATATAGACCTGCTTGAAAAACAGCTGAGACAAACCGGTGCAAAACTTTGCGCCGTGAGCGATAAGGACGCAGCTGTTGAACTGAAAAACAGAACAAAAGACCTTGAAATAAAAATACTTGCCGGAGAAGACTCAGCTGCCGAGCTTGCAGAAATCTCTCCTTCCTCAACGCTTTTGAATGCCATAATCGGATTTGCCGGACTTTTTCCGACAGTAAAAGCTGTTGAAAGCGGAAAAAATATTGCCATAGCCAATAAGGAAACGATTGTTTCGGCAGGCGAGTTTATTATGCCGCTTGTAAAAAAGCACGGCGTAAATATTCTTCCGGTGGACAGCGAACACTGCGCGCTTCATCAGTGCATAGCGACGACGGACAAAAAAAATATCCGAAGGCTTATTATCACAGGCTCCGGCGGACCGTTTTTCGGCTTTACAAAAGAGCAGCTTAAGGATGTTACGCCTGCAATGGCTCTCAAGCACCCGAATTGGAGTATGGGAAAAGGACTGACCGTGTATAGCTCAACTCTCGTGAACAAGGGACTTGAAATGATAGAAGCAATAAGGCTTTTTGACATTCCCGAGGACAGAGTTGAGGTTATTATAAACCGACAGAGCATAGTACATTCGTTGGTAGAGTTTGCCGACAGCTCGGTGCTTGCGCAGCTTGCCGTTCCTGATATGCGCCTTTGCATACAGTATGCGCTTACTTATCCGGAAAAACAGCCGGGACTTACAGAGCGGCTTGATCTCACAAAAATAGGAACGCTGTCATTTTATCCCATTGACAACGACGTTTTTCCGTCGGTTAATCTTGCCCGCCGTGCGGTGCGCGCAGGCGGAATAGCTCCTTGCGTGTATAACGCCGCAAACGAAGTATGCGTTGACCTTTTCCTTGAGGGCAGGATAGGATATACGGATATTTTCTCACTTATGGAAAGCGCTGTCGCTCATTTTGAAAATGATATGAGCGAACTCGCGCTTGAGAGCATAATAAACGCTGACTCGCAGGCTCGTAAGTACGTAGCAGACCTTTGCGGAGAAAACAGGTAATCGGGAAAATAAGGGAAATAAGTAAAATACGTAAAATCCGGAAATAACCGAAAATTTGAAATAAGCAGTAAATCAGGAAATCCGGAACCCGATAATGCTTAAAACCAAAATAACCGAAAATTCAATAAAAAAACAGCCCGACGGTCAGCCGAAAAAAGCTGTCGCCGGGCAGAGGCAATTACTATAAATCTTTCTTTTTGTAGAAATGTACGGAAAGTGACCACGAAATAAAGTAGATGACTGCTGTTGCTGCAATAAGAACAAACGGGGTGAATAACTGATTTTTAGGGGTTATCCATTGTAATCCGAAACCGTTAATCAGTACGCTTGCCGCACAAAGAAATCCTATCATTACATAGAATACAAGTCTGCCTTTCTCGGCGCCTAATTTGAAGACAAACGGCAGAAGCAGACTCGGCATGGCTAATCCCATGATAAACAAAACGGCTGTCAGTGCCAAGAGTTTGAACGGAGAGAATGAGCCGGACATGACGGTTCTTACGCCATATGCGATGACGGATACGGCAATTGAGGCGACACCGAAAAACAGTCCCATGAGATACTTGGAGGACACAAAATCTTTTCTCGTGTACGGCAATACGCCGCAGTATTGTGTCCACTTGTCACGCTCGTCGTAAGACAGCAGAGTCACGGGAAGTATACCGGCTATCAGCGTAGGATATATAGTGACAAACAGACTGTTATCTGTTGAAAACAGAGAAATTACAAGAAATACCGCTACAATAAGGAAGTACGCCTTGCAGTATTTCACGGTGGTATAAAAATCTTTTAACAGTAAACCTTTCATGTCAGTTCTCTCCTTTTACCATGTAAATGAACAGGTCTTCTATGCTTACAGGACTTACCGTCATATTACGGTTAAGTGCTTCTCGTAAAACAAGTGCCTTTTCGCCGTATGGTGAGCTTTTGGATCCTATGATTGCGGACGGCTGAAGTGAGTTAAGCTCGTCTTTGGTGCATTGAATCAAGCCGTAGCGTTCGAGAAGAGCGTCTTTTTCGTCGCAGAGTATAAGTTTGCCGTTATCCAGAAAGGCGATGTAGTCGCAGATTTTTTCAAGATCGCTCACTATGTGGGAGGATATGAGCACCGAGTGATTCTCGTCCCGGGTAAATTCGCCGAATATGTCTACCACTTCGTCACGGACAAGAGGATCAAGACCTGAGGTTGCCTCGTCGAGAATAAGAAGCTTTGGATGATGCGACAGCGCGACGGCAATTCCCAGTTTCATCTTCATGCCGCGGGAAAAGTCCTTAAACGGCTTGTCAAGCGGCAGATTGAGTTTGCGCAGTGTTTCCGCGTAAAGGCTGTCGTCCCAGTTATTGAAAGTCGCGCGCATTACTTTTCCTGTCTGCACAGCCGTCATACAGCCGGGCAAGCCTATTTCGTCAGGAACCACGCCGATATCCTGTTTTAAAAGCGAGATATTTTCCCGTGAGTCCTTTCCCAAAATGCTTATGCTCCCCGAGTCGGCGGCGGTCATACCCAGGATAAGTTTTATGGTTGTGCTTTTTCCGGCTCCGTTGACGCCCACAAGGCCCATGATACAGCCGCAGGGCAGTACAAGGTTAAGGTTATCGAGTTTGAAACCGGGATAAGTTTTTGTCAGGTTTTTTATTTCCAGTGCGTTCATGGTTATTCCTCCGAATTGACTTGAAACATTTCGATAATTTCTTCTTTGGTTAGTCCGCTTTCGGCTGCAAGACGTGATATCTCACGCATATGTTCTTCTATTTTTTTCAGGTTTTCTTCCCGCAAAAGCTCCACATTTTTTGGAGCGACAAAGCAGCCCTTTGCCGGAAGCGTATATATAAATCCTTCCCGCTCAAGCTCGTCATAAGCTCTTTTTGTGGTTATCACGCTTATGCGAAGATCCTTTGCCAGATTACGGATGGACGGGAGCGCCTCATTTTCCGCAAGAACTCCGTTCATGATGAGATTTTTTACCTGTGTGTATATCTGATCATATATCGGCGTTCCGCTCCGGTTATCTATATATATATTCATTTGCTCACCTCGGTGTCGTATACTGTGCATATACAGTATATACAGTTAATACGGTTTTGTCAATAGCAACCTGAAATATTTTTTATAATAATTTACCGCTGCGAGAATTTATGGGGCGCCGCCTCATAAACCGCACGCTATTTACGAGGGAAAATGGTGCTCTGCCCCAAAGGCGGTAAGACCGCCTGCAATACTCGCGGGCGAGCATGCTTTACGGAAGGATTTTATGGGGCTCTGCCCCAAACCCCGCCCGCTTTGCGGCTATGAGCCGCTTCAACTTTCGCGAACAAGCAAGAGAAAATAACAAGTTTTATTTACCGCGAAAACAAGCCCGTTTTCGTGCCATAAACGCCAGCACGAAAACTCAGATATAAAACCAAATCCCAATATAACAAAAAACCACAGATTTCAAAAAACACTGATGCGTTAGCCCGCAGTCGCTAAGGCGGCGAAGCACCGCTGCAATACTCGCGGGCGAGCAAGCAAAAATAACAAATTTTATCTTTCGCGAAAACATGCCCGTTTTCGTGCCATAAACGCCAGCACGAAAACTCGGATATAAAACCAAAACCCAATATAATAAAAATCCCAAAATTTCAAAAAAACACTGCTGTGTTAGCCCGCAGTCGCTAAGGAGTAAATAAAAACTGCGTTTTCTTGCGTTTCCACATACTGTGGAACTTAGGTATCGCCGTAAAACCTGCGGAGCGAAGCGGAGCCTAAGTTTTACGGCGTCCCCGGGAGTC
>QAKH01000050.1 GCA_003343885.1 Clostridiales bacterium
CTGGGAGAGCATCTGCCTTACAAGCAGAGGGTCACAGGTTCGAGCCCTGTACCCCCCACCACCGGTGTTGATACCGGATATGAAAGCACACATGGAGCGATATCCGTGTGTGCTTTTTTGTGGAAATGGTAATATTAAAAAATTTTTCAGCTCCCGAAAACCGGGAGCTGTTATAGAATGTATTATAAATGTAAAAAATAAGTAAAGCGAAAGGAGACGGAGAAATGAGAAGAACAAAAATTGTTTGTACATTAGGTCCGGCAAGTGACAACGCGCAAATGTTAAGCAAGCTGATAAACTGCGGAATGAATGTTGCAAGACTCAATTTTTCTCACGGAACTCATGAGAGCCACCAAAAGGTTATAGATACGTTCAAAAAGGTGAGAGCAGAGTCGGGAAAGCCGATTGCCTTGCTTTTGGATACAAAAGGACCGGAAATACGCATAAAAACATTTAAAAACGACGAAAAGCCGATACTCAAAGAGGGCGACGAGTTTATTCTCACATCTGAAGAAGTTGAGGGAGACGCTCATAAGGTTTCAGTAACGTATAAAGACTTGCCCGGTCAGCTCTGTCCCGGAAACAAAGTGCTTATTGACGACGGACGTATAGGACTGCGGGTTGTGAGCTGTACCGACAAAGAGGTTTGCTGCCGCGTTGAAGAGGGCGGACAAATCAGCAGCCGCAAGGGTATAAATATCCCATACGCACACATTGATATGCCGTATTTGAGCGAGCAAGACAAGTCGGACCTTGTTTTCGGCGTGGAAAACGACGTTGATTTTGTTGCGGCGTCATTTGTTCGCTGCAAGGAAGACGTTATCTCTTTGAGAAAGTTTCTCGACTATCACGGCGGACACCTGATAAAGATAATTTCAAAAATTGAAAACATCGAAGGCGTCAATAATTTTGACGAAATACTTGAGCACTCCGACGGTATCATGATAGCGCGCGGAGATATGGGCGTTGAGGTCGAATACGAAAGACTTCCCGGTATCCAGAAAAAATTTATCAAGCGCTGCTATAAAGCCGGAAAAATGGTTATAACCGCAACCCAGATGCTCGAATCCATGATACACAACACAACCCCGACAAGAGCCGAGATAACGGACGTTGCAAACGCTGTTTTTGACGGTACTTCGGCGGTAATGCTGTCAGGGGAAACGGCAATGGGTGATCATCCGGATCTTGTCGTCAAGGTAATGGCTAAGATAATAAAGCAGGCGGAAAAGGATTACTTTGACATGCAGATGCAGGACGACGGACCGTATGTCGTGGATACTAAAGATAAAACCAACGCAATATGCGATGCGGCTTGTACTACTGCCAGGGATTTGAACGCAAAGGCTATAATTGCCGTCACCAAATCCGGAAAAACCGCACGCCGTGTATCAAAATTCAGACCGGTTGAGGCCATTGTCGCCGCAACACCGGAAACTAAAACTTTCCATCAGCTTTCATTGTCATGGGGCGTATATCCCGTGCTTGCCTTAAATCAGGACAATGAGGAAAAACTCTTTACTCATGCTGTTGACTGTGCAAAACAAATTGACCTTGTATCAAAAGGCGACACGGTCGTTATAACCGCCGGACTTCCTCTCAACACTTCCGGTACTACCAATCTTCTCAAAGTGGAAACAGTTTGGTAAACCGTGCTTATAAGGCTTGTTTGGTAGTAAGATAAAAATATTGCAAAAAATAATCCGTGGGCTTCCGGTATAAGGAAACTCACGGATTTTTTGCGCTTTAGGCTGTAAAAAAGAAACCGCATTATTATATTTGCTGTCCGAAAAGTCGTAAAGCCGCCTTTATAATCCCGAAAGGTCGGGACGCTCCTCTTTTTTTCGATGCGATGTCTGAACAAATTCTACTTTTACCGGCATGCCGAGCAGTTTTGACGCAATACTTGCGACAAGCGCATTTTTTTCTTTGTCCGTGGAGAGAAGCAGAAATCCCATAGGATTTACGTAAATACGCACCGTGCTGCCGAAAATTTCGGCGTAAGCTTCAGACAGCATCGAATAGGTGATCATATCGTTGTTCGCTTTTAACTTTTCAAGAAGTTCTCCGAAAGCAAGCATCTCTACGCCTTTTTCCGGTACGGCGTCATTTTGCTTTTGTGACGCGTCGTCGCCGGCGCCGGAGCCGGCGGGTCCCTTTACCTTGCCGGAATTGTTTTCAGAAACGTTGTCAGAATCTTCTCCGTTCGATACCGGTACGGATTTTTCATTCTCACTTTGACTAATCGTCTCTTTATTGCCGGAGGCACTCGACTGAGTGTAGGCTCTTTTCAGCGTATCCGATATCTCTTTTACGGAAGCGGCGGCGTCATCTATGCCCTGTGAGGTGTCAGAACCGTACTTTGCGGCGTCCGAGCCGGTCTGCCCGGCAGGTTGTGAGCTTGAGCCGGAATTTCTGTCACTCGATGCACCGGAAAAGGAAAAATTTCCTGACGACAACTTTTCTTCAAGCTCGCTTATCCTAACAGCCAATGCTTCTGGAGAAGTGTTCATCTTAGGATCGCAAAGCTTGATAAGCATCATCTCGGTAACCGTACGCCTGGAAAGTCCGCTTCTTGCGAGCTTATTCTGCGTCTGCTCGGTGATATCCAAAGAGTAAAGCAGTCTGTCCTTTGAGAAATTGTCCTCGCAGTCACGCAGCACGGATATGACGTCGGGATCAGCGTCTAACAGCCGGCTGACAGAGTTTCCGGCAAATTTTACTATCAGCAGATTGCGGAACATTTCCGCAAGTTCACTGCACAAAACGCTCATATCCTTGCTTGCGTTGTAAATACTGTCAAGCAGTTCCAAAGCTTTTGCTGTATCTTTTTCGGCAACCGCACGGAGCAAATTCAGAATAGGCGCATTGCCGACTACGCCGAGAGCGGCGGCGGCGGTATCTCTGTCAATATCTTTTTTGCCGACAAACAGCTCAAGCATGGAGAGCGCGTCACGCATGGCGCCGGTAGCGAGAAAGGCTATAAGCCGCAGTGCTCCGTCGGTAATGCCGATGTTCTCGCTGTCTGAAATCATTCTGAGTCTCGGCAGCATGGTTTCAGGCGAAATACGGTGAAAATCGAAGCGTTTACAGCGTGACAGAATGGTCGCCGGAATTTTATTGAGTTCAGTAGTAGCAAGTATAAACATGACGTGCGCCGGCGGTTCCTCAAGGGTTTTGAGGAGGGCGTTAAAGGCGCCGGTCGACAGCATGTGTACCTCGTCGATGATGTATACACGCTTTTTCATTTCAATAGGGGCAAAGGACACCTTTTCGCAAAGGTCTCTTATATCCTCTACCCTGTTATTTGAAGCCGCGTCCATTTCGATAATATCGTATGAGTCGTCAAAAGCGAGGCATGCCGGGCACTTTCCGCAGGGATCTCCGCCTTGCGGATTTTCGCAGTTTACAGCTTTTGCGAGAATTTTAGCGCAGGTCGTTTTGCCGGTTCCTCTGGAGCCGCAGAAAAGGTAGGCATGAGAAACAGAATGTCCCTCAACCTCACTTCGCAAAACTTTTGTGATATGCTCCTGACCGATGACGTCTGCGAATACCGACGGCCGCCATTTACGGTATAATGCGATATATTCGGACATTGAAAACCTCCCTTTCGTGCGCATGCGCTTTGCAGGACAGTATGCTCATCATAATGTCAGTAAACAATCCTGTTGAGATATAACCCGCATGCCGGAGCGGTATCGCCGGCGCCGGAGCGCTTTCCGTTAAGGATTATTTTTGAAATATCTCCCTTGCCGAGCTTTCCGGCACAGGCAGAGACGTATGTTCCAACCATAATACGGACCATATTGTATAAAAAACCGTCGGCGCATACACGCACCGTGACAAGCTCGTCCTGTCGTGAAACGTCGAAATATTCGACGGTACGGACAGTGTCGTCGGTTATTTTTGAGCCCTTAGACATAAACGCACGGAAATCGTGCGTTCCGCAGAATTCTTCGCCGACAAAGCTAAGCGCGTCAATGTCGATTTCATACGGATAATGCCACGCATATCCTTCGTAAAACGGATTAAGATACGGCGCATTCCATATTTTATAAATATATTCTTTCTTTATGCAGCTGTACCTTGCGTGAAAGTCTGCCGGCACGCTTACAGCGTTTTTTACTGCGATAGATGAGCCGTGAAGTTGCGCGTTCAGAGCCTGGGGCAGCCTTTCGGACGGTATTAAAACTCCGTCGGAGCTCATGTGAAAAACGTAGTTGTTTGCGTGTACCCCCGCGTCAGTCCGTGAACAGCCGCTTATATCCGGTCTGAAGCCGAGAAGCATTTCGAGTGCGTCCTGCATTCTTTGCTGTACGCTTAAGGCATTTTTCTGCACCTGCCAGCCGCAGTACTTTGTGCCGTCATACATTATGGTTACAGCGATTCTGTGAGGCTCTGCGTCCATAAAATTAACTTTGGGAAATTCTCCGGAGACCCCGGGTAGCCTGCCTTGAAAAGCTGTCGGCTTTGCAATTTTGTCGTTTTCGGGTTCAGTCATAATAATATCCTCTTACTAAACTGCGGCAGGAAGGTATTGATTGAAAAACATATTGACAAAGGGGAGAAGCGCTAAAAACAGTATGAAAACATAGTCCTTTACAGTAAGTTTGAGAATCTTCATACGGGTTCTTCCTTTTCCTCCGCGGTAAAGACGGCACTCCATGGCAGATGCCAGCTCGTCGGCACGTCTGAACGCCGACACAAACAGAGGAACAAGAATGGGTACAAGGGCTTTTACACGTTTCATAAGGCTTCCGGTTTCAAAATCAGCTCCGCGAGCCTTTTGCGCGGACATTATCTTGTCTGTTTCTTCAAGCAAAGTAGGTATGAAGCGCAATGCGATAGACATCATCATGGAAAATTCGTGTACCGGAAGCTTAATTGCCGCAAGCGGACTTAACAGACGTTCAATTGCATCAGTAAGCGCAACGGGAGAGGTTGTATACGTGAGAAGTACGAAAGTGGTGATTATAAGGCTTATGATACGCAGCGCCATAAGCAGTGCGTATATTACGCCTTCAAGGTATATATTTATTATCCAAAAGCTTACAAGCAGCGTATCTCCGGTAGTCCAAAGCATGTTGGCAATCATTGTGAAAGCTAAAATAAATACGACGGGCTTTAAGCTTTTAAGTATTACAGAAAAGTGTATTCGTGAAATGGCGATTAACAAAATGCTGAGAGCAAAAACCATAGCAAATCCGGCATAGGTTTTTGATGTAAATATGGTAACTATCAAAAGAATTATTGAAATTATTTTTATTCTTGGGTCAAGTCTATGGATCAGGGAATTGCCCGGAAAAAACTGTCCCAGTGTGATGTCGGATAGCATATATTATCGTCCTTTCGGAGAGAAAAGTTCATTTTTAAATAATTACATTACAGTATATCATATATTTTTGAATTATCCAATAATTTTTATATAAATAATTTGCAAAACGAAAAAAAGCCGCACGGAATAAAGGAATGCGGCTAACAGCTGAAAAATATTTTTAGCTTGTCTTAGAACAGTAAACAGGTTTGGCTGAAACGGGAAGCGGAAACAACAAAATGTCCGCTTAAAGATAAAAGGGCAGGGGAGAAGAAAATTTGTCGGCGCTTTTTACAGCAATAAAAAACGCCGCAGTTACTACCGCGGCGAATTTGGAGCTTCTGAGCCGAGTTGAACGGCCGACCTCATCCTTACCAAGGATGCGCTCTACCTACTGAGCTACAG